>JABDRC010000270.1 GCA_013041945.1 Halobacteria archaeon | reverse complement strand
GCCTGCCGCCATTCATAAAAGCCGTCTGCCGGAACGAGGCAACGCTTGCGTCGAAAAGGGGTACGGTAGGCCGGTTTGTCCGCGACGGATTCGGCCCGCGCGTTGATGGTCGAATAGCGCGGCCT
Organism: Halobacteria archaeon; assembly: GCA_013041945.1. Lineage (GTDB taxonomy): Bacteria > Pseudomonadota > Gammaproteobacteria > UBA9214 > UBA9214 > UBA9214. The sequence goes on along the minus strand of JABDRC010000270.1, from coordinate 6,464 downwards.
GGCTCCCTTCGACCAGCCGGGCACCAGGCCCCAGCGTGCCAGGCTCAGATGACGGCGCCTGCCGTCTGCCCGAACGACGGCGACATCCTGCGAAGGTGCGATGTTGTAACGGGGCGCAAGTGTGACGCCCACGGGCATTGATTCGATGTCAAATGCATCCAGTATGTCGGCATCCGGTGCATGCAGGGTAAAGCGGCCACACATAGCTGAAAGATAGCCGGATGTGCGGGCGGATACCACCACGAAATCCCGGGGCCTTGAAAAGCCGCCCGGCTGCCCCGAACTACGATCTGCCCCCGGAATCTCGCAAAAGGACTGTCCAGTGAGCGATACACAACACATTGTCTGCCCGCACTGCAATGCCGTAAACCGTCTGACCGCGGCACGCCTCGGTGACGGACCGCGATGCGGCAAGTGCCGGCAGGCACTCTTCACCTCGCACCCGGTGGATCTTACCCACAGCAGTTTCCAGCGACAGATCGAACGCAGCGACATCCCGGTGCTGGTCGATTTCTGGGCGCCGTGGTGCGGCCCCTGCAAGGTAATGGCGCCGGCCTTCGAACAGGCCGCGGCACAACTGGAGCCGCGCGTGCGGCTGGCAAAACTCAATACCGAAAACGAGCAGGCGATTGCTGCACAGTACCGTATCCAGAGCATTCCGACCCTGGCACTGTTTCACCAGGGCCGCGAAATTGCGCGCCAGCCGGGTGCGATGGGGATGGCTGACATCGTGCGCTGGGTGCAGACAAATATCTGATCCGGCTGGGTTCAACCGGCAATATCCCTTACCATACTGCCTGCAGTAACTGGGTGCAGTATTCTCTCCGGACCGTAAGTTAAGGATCAGATATGAAAATAACCGTCATTTGCGGCAGCCACCGCAGCGAAGCACAGAGCCTCAAGGTAGCGAAATACATTCAGCGGACGCTCGCGGACGGCATCTGTGATGAAGCGGCCCTGGTCAGCCTGGCCGACAACCCGCTACCACTGTGGGACATGGGCGTGTGGGAAGGCGACGAGAAATGGCCGCCGCTGCTCGATCCGATTCGCGCCGAGCTCGAATCCAGCGATGGTTTTGTGGTGGTCACGCCGGAATGGCACGGCCAGGTACCGGCCGGCCTGAAAAATTTCTTCCTGCTGTTCGGCAAGAACGAACTGGGGCACAAGCCGGCGATGATTGTTGCGGTATCATCCGCCGACGGTGGCGCCTATCCGGTGGCGGAACTGCGCATGAGCAGCTACAAGAACAACCGGCTCTGCTATATCCCCGAGCACGTGATCGTACGGCATGTCGAGAGCGTGCTGAACGAGGATGCCAGCGACAATAACGAAAGTGCGGACGGCTATTTTCGCGAACGCATCGACTGGGCGCTGCACATACTCAAGGCCTACGCGGTCGGTCTTCAGCATGTACGTGACAGCGGTGTAACGGCAACCGAAAAATTCAACAACGGGATGTAGACCATGATTCAACGCAGTACCCTGATGAGAATCCACATGCTGCTGGCGGCCTTTGTCCTGCCGGTCGCTATCATGTTCCTGGTCACCGGCGGTCTCTATACCTGGGGACAGAAGGGGAGTTACGTATCCGAGTCCATCGACCTGGCGCTTGAACGGCCGCTCGCTGATGACCCGGCAATGCTCTCCGGCCTGGTCACGCAGGCACTGGCCGAACGCGGTCTGGACATGCCCAGCGGCGGCGCCAAGATCAAGCAGGCCGGCACCTCGTACCTGTTCGAGTGGACCGGTGCGGACCTGGATGTCCAGCTGGAACCCACGACAGACCCGCTAACAGCGAAGCTCAAAATCAAGGACACCACCTGGTACCGCCATCTGGTGCAGCTGCACAAGGCCAAGGGTGGACAGCTGTTCAAGTACCTTGCGGCATTCTTTGCCGTCAGCCTGCTGCTGATCCTGCTCTCCGGTTTTTTAATGGCCATGCAACTGCCCAGATACCGCGGCCAGGCGCTGGCAGCGATGGCGACCGGCTTTGCAGTATTTATCGCCGCGGTGCTTTACAGCTAGTTACCCGCCCGGGATGGACGTGGATGAATACCTGCGTCTCAGCCGCATGGCCGACACGCTGTTGTGCCGCAGCGGCGACGCCGGTAATCCCGTCGAGGTACACGAGCATGCGGGCGAACGCTGGGTCTATACGGGCGAGGATTCGATCCTCTCGCTGATGCGGCTGGATGCGCCGGCCGATCCCGTCATGCCGAACCACATCGCCATGCTGGCAGCGCTGCTGTTCGTCGACCGCCCGCGGTCGGTACTCAATCTCGGTTTCGGTAGTGGTACATTCGAGCGCTTCTTCATCGACCGCCTGCCGAATATTGACGTCGTTTCGGTCGATACCAGCAGCACCCTGGTCAGACTTGCCCGCAAGTACTTCGCTATCCGCCACGACCGGCCGGTGATCATCCGCCCGGCCGAACAGTTCCTGCACGACAATGCTAAGCATTTTGACCTGATCCTGTGCGACATCTTCCAGGGTGACCGGCACCCGGATTGCCTCACCGATGCCGAATTCCATGCCGATGCGGCACGCAGCCTGGCGGCGGGCGGCGTTATGGCCGTCAACCTGTCGCCGGCCACAGAGCAGGCACTGCTTGAAATCCTGCTGCCCATGCGGCGCAGTTTCGCGCATGTACTGCTGGTGAACCTGGTCGATTACGGCAACGTGGTCGTGTATGCCATGCAGCATGCGCCGGTTGATACGCGCGAACAGGCCCGGCGCGCGGAGCAGGCAGGTAAACAGCTGCGGCTGGACCTGCGTCATATACCGGATCGCCTGTCTGCATTGCCACCCATGGAGGAGGGGGCAGCTCCATGATTGCGTGGCTCGAGGACCTCAACCGACAGATACTCGCCGGATACAATACCCGCATCCTGGGGGGCTTCGATGAACCGTTCTATCGCGCACCGGTCGATGACGCGCCGGCCGAGATACGCTTCACGCGCGACTATGAGCGCAGCGCCCTGCATGAGCTCGCACACTGGTGTGTGGCAGGCAGCGATCGACGCCTGCAGGACGATTACGGCTACTGGTATGCGCCCGACGGGCGCGATGCTGCCCGGCAACAGCTGTTCTTTCGGGTCGAGATCAGGCCGCAGGCCATCGAGAAACATTTCTGCACGGCACTCGGCGTGGCGTTCGAGGTCAGCATCGACAATCTCGACAATCCGGACGTGCACGGCCTTGCCGACTTTCGCCGCAAGGTCGATGCCCGGTTCGATGCCTATGCCGTCACCGGCCTGCCAGCGCGGGCGGCCGCCATTGCCGGACATTTGGACATCTGGCGAAATAAATATGATTAATTAACATTTGCTTACAGCACTTATCCCGAAAATGACTGAATATCATGCTCAAGCCTCAAACAATTCCGCCCGATAACCGTGCAACCGGCCAAGCACGGCACTGGATACACTCATGGGCAAGGCAACACCGCAATTCCTGCTGTTAACGGTCGTTCTCACACTGCTGGCGGCCTGTTCATCGACCCCGGATTATCCGCCGCGGGCGGCCACACCGGCACCCCGTCAAGATACTCACACTGCGCATGCGGGCGTGAGTATTGCGGTTTCCATGCTGGGCACACCTTATCGCTACGGCGGTTCCAGTCCGCGCGGCTTCGACTGCAGTGGACTGGTCTACTACAGCTACCGGCGCGCCGGCATTCATGTGCCTCGCACCACGTTTGCCCAGATGAATGCGGCAAACCGGGTCAGGCTCCGGGATCTTGCGGCGGGCGACCTGCTGTTCTTCAGACTCGGCCGTCAGCCGGTCTCGCACGTCGCCATCTACACGGGGGACGGGCAGTTTATCCATGCACCCTCGAGCGGAAAACGGGTATCATACGGCTCCATGAGCGACGCCTACTGGAAAACCCGGCTGGTCGCAGCCGGACGCTTCTGACTGCCGGCCATGAAAGCCGGCTACCGGTTAACCGGCTGGGCAGCAGCCGCTATACTCATGCTTGCCATGTCCCCGACATCCGCTGATCTTCCACCGTGCCCGGCAAGCCCCAACTGCGTGTCCAGCCAGGCAGGTAACAGCGGACAGCGGGTCGAGCCATTTGCGTTCACCATGCATCCGGACAAAGCGCTTGCACGACTGAAGCAGGTACTGCAGGAAGCACCACGCACGACCATCGTTGCGGAAGAGGGCAGTTACCTGCATGCCGAGGCACGCAGTTTCCTGTTTCGCTTCGTCGATGACGTGGAATTCAAAATGGATACCGACAACCGCGTCATTCACGTGCGCTCGGCTTCACGCACCGGCTTCAGCGATCTGGGCGTCAACCGGCGGCGCGTGGAACGCCTGCGGAGAGCTTTCAACGATACGCAGTAAAGCCATGCAGGAAGAGGGCGTCATAAAATTCAACCTGCGTTTCACCAGGCACACACCCGTGTCACTCGAATCCTTTACGGACCTGAATCGCTGGCGCGGGCTGTTGTGGCAGCAGGCACTGATCGGACAGGATCCCGCGCGCTATGGCGGATACGGTTTCGGTAATGTCAGCCAGCGACTGCCGCAGTCACCCGAGCCTGACAGCCGGCGTGCCTTCCTGGTCAGCGGGTCGCAAACTGGGGAACTGCCGGAACTTCGGGATGAGCATTACGCGGTGGTCACTGCCTGCGACCCGGCAAATAACCGTATCGAGGCACGCGGACCGATCCGGCCATCCTCGGAGTCGCTGACCCATGGCATTGTGTATGACCAGTCAAATGATATCCGTGTGGTCCTGCACGTGCATTCACCCGACATCTGGTCGGCTGCCGCAAGACTCGGCCTGCCGGTCACCGCTGCCAGTGTTGCCTACGGCACACCGGCGATGGCACTGGAGGTCGAACGGCTGTTCCGGGAAACGGATGTCAGGGGGCAGGGAATATTTTCCATGGGCGGACACGAAGACGGTATAGTCGCTTTCGGCAAGACGGCCGATGAGGCCGGCAGTTGCCTGACCAGGACGTTATCACTATGTCTTGATAAGAACTGATTACTTATCAAACCTGTTTATGTACATAAAATTTCCAGCCAGGGTCTTGCTTGTAATCGCGCACCTGGCAATGCCCGTGAATGCAATTGCCATGACCATGGAAGCATGCCTGGCAATTGCCGCAGCAGAGGCCAGCGATGACACAACCGTGGGAGAATTACGGCGACAATGCCAACAGCAGATCGATACGCAAAGAATCCTTACAGAGACTGAATCAGGAAAACCTGTCGAGTACTCGCCGATCGAGCGCCGCTACCTGAGGGAGCTGAGCATCCGTGATAACCGCTTCGCGATAACCGCGCACAGGCCAAACTATTTACTGCTTGCATCGTATGATGCCTCGGGCGTCAATCCCGCGGGACTGTCCGGCAACCAGGGCCGGGACACCGAGACCAAGTTCCAGGTCAGCATGAAATTCCCGCTCATCGAGAATCTGCTGGGCAAACACCGTGGCGATATCTATGCCGCGTATACCAACCGGTCATTCTGGCAGGTATATGACAGGGACGGTTCATCACCATTCCGCGAAACCAATCATGAACCCGAGGTCTGGTTTTCATGGAATACCGACTGGCACTTCGCGGGATTCCACAATCGCGCCGTACGTGTCGGCCTCAACCACCAGTCCAACGGGCGTGGCGGCAGCTTGTCGCGGAGCTGGAACCGAATGTTTGCCGAATTCATCTTTGAACGCAGCAACTACGCAGGTTCGCTAAAAACCTGGTGGCGAATACCGGAAGATGCTGCCGATGACGACAATCCGGATATTGACGATTTCATGGGTAATTTCGAATTCACTGCGGTATACACACGCAAGAAACATTCATTCAGCCTGATGTTCCGCAACAATCTGCGCAGCGAAATGCACGGCGCCGTTCAAATGGAATGGAATTTCCCTCTCATAAAACACTTCGACGGCTATGTGCAGTGGTTCAATGGCTATGGCGAGAGCCTGATTGACTACAATGCGAACGTGAACAGTATCGGGATAGGGGTCAGCCTCACGGACTGGCTGTAACAGAGCCATATGCCCCGGTAGTTATTCTATTTAACATAATATACATTATACGAACTTATACCCATACCCGCTGATCCTCCGTAATCCCGCTGGCAAGGCCATTCCAGCCTGGTACGCCAAACACCCTTTTTGTCTGTAAGCTGCTAATTCGTGCCTGCTGGGCCGCTATGCTGCAGTAATCGCATTGTCCTGCCGATTCTTACCGTGAAGCATGGATAGCTGAGCGGAGTCATGACACTACGCAGAAAAATTTACCAGGTACTGGAACCGACACCTGGCTCACCCCGAATTGCCCGAGTGGTAACACTGTTTATCGTCGTACTGGTGTTGCTGAATGTGGCCGCCAATATACTTGCGTCCGTTCAGGACCTGTATATCGAGTACCACCACTGGCTGTTTATTTTCGAGGCTGTTTCCACCCTGATCTTCAGCGTCGAATACCTGTC
>JABDRC010000267.1 GCA_013041945.1 Halobacteria archaeon | reverse complement strand
GCGGTCAGCGAGCGCAGATCCTCCAGGCTGCCGACGCGCTCGTCCAGTACGCGGAAGTCACTCACTGCATAGCCGCCGTCGCTGGCGCCCTTGGGACATTTCATCATGGGCATGATGTGCAGCATGTCGATGCCCAGGTCCTGCAGGTAGGGCAGCCTGGCCTCCAGCCCCTGCAGGTTGCCGGCGAAGCCGTCGGCGTACAGCGCCATGCCGACCCATTCCTGGCCCAGAAACCAGTTGTGATTTTCCTCGCGCTGGCGGTCCAGGTCCCTCAATTCCGGATCGCGCGCCAGGTCGTGACGGGCCAGCACCTCGATGAGACGCAGCATCTGCGCCTCGAAGTCGTCGCGTTCCCCGTAGAGCTGGTGAAACAGCGAATGGATGGCATAGAAATTCGCGCCGAGGCGCAGATAGAAATGGCGCAGGTCCTGCTCCCGGATCTCCGGGCTGAGCTGGTCCAGCAGGCGGTTGAGCAGTGAATGCGATACCTGTTCGTACATGTGCCTCTATCCGTTGGTTGCCGGGGGCAGACCCCAGGTCTCGAGCAGGGGCGCGTAAAAGCCGCGGTCATGCACGGTCGCACCGCGCCGGCCGACGATCTGTGATGCAAAAATTTGCGCCCGTTCCAGCGTCACGGACATTGGCCAGCCGCTGATAATGCCAAGGATTGTGACTGCCGTGAAGGCATCACCGGCACCCACCGTATCCACCAGCCTGACTGCGGCGCCCGGCCGTACCAGGTAGTGCTCGCCGTCTGCCGTCCAGGCCCGGGCGCCTTCCGCACCCATGGTCACGATCAGGCCCGCCAGGTTGTACTCGGCAAGCAGGTCGCCGGACTGTTCCGCACCCAGCAGGGCCAGCTCGTCACCGTTGAGCTTGACCCAGTCAGATGCATTCATCACCTGCATGACGCCGTCACAGTCCCACCAGGGCGGCCTCAGGTTGACATCGAGAAATACCACCGCGGGGTCGGTATCCCGGACGAGGCTTTCCAGGGTCTGTCGCGAGACCGGCGACCTGATGGCGAGGGTGCCGTGATAGATAAAGGCACCCGCCGGGACCTGTCCCGGCTGCAACTCGATGGCATCATAGGCGCAGTCGCTCACGATGTCGTAGGCGGGTTCGTCGTCGACGATCTGCACGCTGACCCGGCCCGTCGGCCGCTGGCTGTCGATCTGCACGGCCTGCGTGTCCATGCCCCAGTCGCGCATGGCGGCCAGTACGGACTCGCCCTCGGCGTCCGCCCCGACCCGGCTGATGAAACGCGGCGCAAGACCGAAGGCCTGCAGGTGCCAGGCCACGTTGAACGGCGCGCCACCAAGTACCCGCTTGCCATCGGGAAAATGATCGAACAGCACTTCGCCAAAGATACAGATGCGGGATTGTTTCATTTCGGTTTCCACATTGTGGTGCCAGTCACAACCATCCGGCCAGGCAGTTAATAATAAGCAATGCCGGCGAGTATACCGGCATCGTGTTGTCCGTTCATTTCCGGCAGGGTACCCCTGGTCCCGTACTGCAATACACCAGGCCAGGCCGCCCGCTGCAGGCGCCCGGCACAGCCAGGGCTTCTTTTGCGGTGCCGGGCTACGGATCCACCCTGAATAACGAATGAATCATGCAATCGATCGCGACCACGGATTCTTATGGCCTTCTATTGACACGCGTCAATAAGGTAGCCGAATCCTTGTGCTACACGTACGACAGACAGTCAGCACGCCATGAGCCAGTCGACCGGTCCGCACACTGCAGGCAAGGGGCCGCTAAAATGCGGGCAAAATAGACTGGAATTAAAAACGGAGGAGATCGAGCATGTTGGACAAAATTCTGGTGCCCCTGGACGGCAGCGAAATGTTCCCCGAGACCCTGGGCTATATCAGGGAACTGGGCAAGGCAGAGGCCACCGAGGTATTGCTGCTGCATGTGCAGGACTCCGCCGGCGTGCACAGCGACGCTGACGCGGCAGGGCATCCCCTGCTCAAGAGTTACATCGACGACCTGCGTAATGACGGCTGGAAGGTCGGGGCCGAGTTGCGCGCGGGTGACCCCGTCGAGGAAATCACCCGGTTCACGGTGCAGACGGAACCGGATTTACTGCTCATGTCCACGCACGGCCGCTCGGGGCTGGAGAATATCCGCCAGGGCAGCATTACCGAACAGGTCGTGCGTCAGTCGCCCTGCCCCGTCTTCATCCTGCACTCCACGCGTGCTGATGCCCGCAGTCCCCAGCAGGAACACCTGTTCCATCGCATGCTGGTACCGCTCGACGGGTCCGAGGTCTCGGCAGCCATTCTGCCCTGCGTGCAACGGTTCGCAAGGCACTTCAATACTGAAGTGATACTGTTCCACGACCACCCGGAATGCGGCGAGGATGCCGAGGCAAGCAAGCGCAGGGAATTTATCGATCAGCATGGCGTTGAACTGGCGAATGCGGGCGTCTCGGTGCATCTCGACTGCTCGACACTCCGGGCGCCGGTCCAGGAAATCCTGCAGCGGACCGATGACCTGAATATCGATCTGATCGCCATGGTGACACATGGCCAGGGCGGCGAACGCCGTGCGCTGGACGAATCCGTCACCGCCAATGTCATGCGTCATGCCAATCGGCCGCTGCTGGTCTGGTCATCCGACCCGCAGTGCCCCCCTGCCAGCTAACGCAATTCTGCCTGCACCGGCAACGACCGGCAGAACCAACAATGGAAAGGCCCCGAACGGGGCCTTTCTTGATTGGCGGAGAGGGTGGGGTTCGAACCCACGTGGGGCGTAATGCCCCCAACCGATTTCGAGTCGGTGCCGTTATGACCACTTCGGTACCTCTCCAGATGGTGTATACAGTTAACAAACTTGGATAATTCGATGCCCCCTGGGCTATAATTCCCCTATTATAATTCAGGTTAATGAGGCCAGCAGGGGCGCTGCAAGGCCAGCTGAATTGACGCAACTGCTGTCGTATATCCTGTCATGAAGAAAGCATCACATTCTAGCGCATGCCTGACCCGGACCGCCATGCTCCGCATGGTGCTGGCGGCTGCGCTGCCGGCCTGGCTGACAGCCTGCGACAACCTGCCCAACACCCTGGAACGCATCCAGGCGGATAACGAACTGATCGTTATCACCCGCAACAGCGCCACGACCTATTACGTCGGTCCGGATGGTCCGACCGGTTTCGAATACGAGCTGGCCAAACGCTTTGCCGATTACCTCAAAGTCGAGCTGCGCATTGTAATACCTCCGAACTTCAATGACATCCTGCCGCTGACGGCACTGGGTGATGCCCACCTTGCCGCCGCCGGGCTGACCGTGACCGAAAAACGCAAGGAAAAGGTGCGCTTCGGCCCCGTCTATCACACCATTACACCGCAACTTATCTATCGCAGCGGCAATCGCAAACCCGGAAGTCCGGCGGAACTGGACGGACACCTGGAAGTCGTTGCCGGTAGCAGCCACGAGGAACGCCTGGAGGAACTCCGCGAGACGTACCCCGACCTCACCTGGCGGGCCGACGAGGAACAGGGCAGCGAGGAATTGCTGGAACTCGTCTGGCAGCAGCTGATCGATTACACCATTGCCGATTCCAACGAGCTGTCCGTGAACAGGCGCTATTACCCGGAACTCAGGCCGGCATTCGATCTCAGCGAACCCGAGCCGCTCGCCTGGGCGTTCCCGAAATCCGATGACGACAGCCTGTTCCTGAGCGCGACCGTCTTTTTCAACCGCATCAGGGCAGATGGCACCCTGGCACAGCTGATCGAGCGGTATTACGGTCATATCCGCAAATTCGACTACGTCGGCACACGCAGCTACCTTGCACATATCGAGCAACGCCTGCCGCAGTACCGGGATTTGTTCATGACGGCCGCCGACAACATCGGCATGGACTGGCGCCTGCTTGCCGCCATTGGCTACCAGGAATCGCACTGGGAGCCGGATGCCGTCTCCCCCACCGGCGTCCGCGGGCTGATGATGCTCACACTGGCCGCCGCCAAGGACGTCGGTGTCGCAAACCGGCGCGATCCGGAACAAAGCATCCTGGGTGGCGCGGAGTACCTGGCGGGGATCATCAAGCGCATCCCCGAACGCATCACCGAACCCGACCGGACCTGGCTGGCGCTGGCTGCCTACAATGTCGGCCTGGGCCACCTGGAAGATGCGCGCAAGCTGACGCAGAAAAACAAGGGCAACGCGGACCGCTGGGTCGATGTCAAAAAAAACCTGCCCCTGCTCAGCAAGAAGAAATGGTTCAAACAGACGCGTCACGGCTATGCGCGCGGCTGGGAACCGGTCCGCTATGTCGAGAATATCCGCACCTATTATGATGTACTGGTGTGGATGACCGAGACCAGGACGGCCGATTCAACCACGCCGCGCGAGACCATCCAGTTCGATTCGCCTGCGCTGTAGCCAGGCGGGCAGGATGGCTAGTTGCCCAGCAGTTCCGCTTCCATTGACAGGTAGACCTGGTAGGCATTACGGCGATTTGCCTCGGCGAAGGCCGGCAGCTGTTCGAAATCGCCCCAGTCGATGGCCGCATAGGCCTCGTCGAACGGCACGAATTCATCCACGGCCGCCCCCATGTGCTCGCGCAGAAATGCAAGATAGCGGCGCGTCAGACCGACCGCTGCATTGGGATCCTGCGCGACCCCGCCATGTCCCGGTACCAGCGCCACCAGCTTCTCGCGCTCCATGCGCGTGAGCACCTGTACCCAGCGTGCAGTATTGGCATCACCGAGGAACGGCACCCGGCCCTCGAAGATGATATCACCGGAGAACAGCACCTTGTCCGGCAGGACGAACAGGGTCAGGTCACCGTCCGAATGTGCATTGCCGACGACCGTCACGATGAACTCGACATCGCCCAGCCGGAACTGTGCACCCTCTTCCAGCAGGGCATCCGGGTAGACCAGGCGGGTGTTGTCATTTACCCAGGGATCCAGGGTGAAGCGCCGTTCCTCCAGCCGTTCCTGCGCCTGCTCGGACTCGAGGTAGCGTTCGACACCGACCGGGGCAAGAATCTCCGCGCCCAGGTCCTCGAATACCTGCAGCCCGTAGATATGATCCGCGTGGTAGTGACTGACAATGACCCGGACGATTGGCTCGTTGGTGACCGTGCGGATTTTTTTCAGCAGGGCATTCGCCAGCGACGGTGAGCCCAGCGCATCGAACACCACCACACCGGCGCCGGTCACCACGAAGCCGGCATTGGAGATAAAGCCCTCGTTGTCGGTCGCGACGCCCGGCTCGCCCTGCACGAACCAGACATGCTCGGACACCTGCACCAGCTCCATGTCCACGCTCACCGGTGCATAGTCTGTTGGCTTGTCATTGTCTGACCTGGCGGGGAATTGCCAGAACAGCAGTAATACGGAGAGCGTTAGGATAATCAGGCGCATGTGGATAAACCTTGTTATCAACAGTGTACTGCGCACGCACCGAAAATCAAACCGGCCGTCACGCGCGGCGGCGGCGGAAGAACTCCCTGAGAATGTCGCCACACTCCTGCGCGAGTACACCGCTGCGGATCTCGACCCGGTGATTGAGTCCGGGCAGGTCGAAGCCGCGGCACACGGTTTTGACCGCCCCGCTCTTGGGGTCGTCGGCGGCATACACCAGTCGGGCCACCCTTGCGTGCACCATGGCACCGACGCACATCAGGCACGGTTCCAGCGTGACGTACAGCGTGGTATCCGCCAGCCGGTAGTTGCCGGTCAATGCACCGGCCTCGCGCAGACACACCACCTCGGCATGTGCCGTCGGATCACGGCTGCCAATCGGCCGGTTCCAGCCCTTTGCCAGCACGCTGCCATCACGCACCAGCACGGCACCGACCGGGACTTCGCCGGCAGCCGCACCGCGCTGCGCCAGAATCAATGCTTGCCGCATCCATTCTTTATCACGAGTTGATGTCGTCATTGCATTCACCTGCACAAACGCGCAGCGAGATACAAGTTAAAAGATACAAGATACAAGATACAAGAAAAAAGGTGTTCCGTTATACAGCTCAACAAGTGGCTCGCATCCCGAGATCTGTTCTTCTATCTTTTATCTTTTAACTTGTATCTTGCATCTTGTTAGTTGTATCTGCTCCTATTCCCACTCGATGGTCGCCGGCGGTTTGCCGGAAATGTCATAGGTCACGCGCGAGATGTCGGGCACCTCGTTGATGATACGGCGGGATACCAGGTCGAGAAATTCGTATGGCAGGTGCGCCCAGCGCGCCGTCATGAAGTCGACCGTTTCGACCGCGCGCAGCGCCACCACCCAGGAATAGCGCCGACCGTCGCCGGTAACGCCCACGGAACGGACCGGCAGGAATACGGTAAAGGCCTGGCTGACGGAATCATACAGCTCGTGATGTCGCAGCTCCTCGATGAAGATATGGTCGGCAAGGCGCAGGCAATCGGCATATTCCTTGCGCACCTCGCCGAGGATGCGCACGCCCAGCCCCGGCCCCGGAAAGGGGTGGCGGTAGACCATGTCATACGGCAGGCCGAGTTCGACACCGAGCTTGCGTACCTCGTCCTTGAACAGCTCGCGCAGCGGTTCGAGCAGCTCCAGCTTCATGTCCTCCGGCAGACCGCCCACATTGTGGTGTGACTTGATCAGGTGCGCCTTGCCGGTCTTCGCACCGGCCGATTCGATCACGTCGGGGTAGATGGTCCCCTGCGCCAGCCACCCGGTCTCGCCACTGAGCTGGCCCGCCTCTTCCTCGAACACCTCGATAAACACGTTGCCGATGATCTTGCGCTTCTGTTCCGGGTCGGACTCGCCGGCGAGCGCGGCCAGGAAGCGCGCCTCGGCATCGACCCGGATGACATGCACACCCATGTGCTCGGCGAAGGTCGCCATCACCTGGTCACCCTCGCGATAACGCAGCAGGCCGTTGTCCACGAACACGCATACCAGCTGATCGCCGATGGCCTTGTGCAGGAGTGCGGCGACCACGGATGAATCCACCCCGCCGGACAGGCCGAGCAGGACCTTGCCCGTGCCCACCCGGGCACGTATCTCCTGCAGGCTGCTCTCGACGATGTGGTCCGGGGTCCACAGGTTGTCGCAACCACACAGGTCGATCAGGAAGCGGTGCAGGATGCGTTCGCCCTGGCGGGTATGCGTGACCTCGGGATGGAACTGGATACCATAGAAGCCGCGCGTATCGTCCCCCATGCCGGCCACCGGCGCACTGTCCGTACTGGCGATGACCCGGAAACCGTCCGGCAATGCCGTCACGCGGTCACCGTGACTCATCCACACGTCCAGCAGGCCGTAACCCTCCACGCTGGTGTGGTCCTCGATATCCGTCAGCAGGCGGGAATGTCCGCGGGCACGCACCTGCGCATAGCCGTATTCATGATGATCCGCGTTTTCCACGCGACCGCCGAGTTGTGCCGCCATGGTCTGCATGCCGTAGCAGATGCCCAGCACCGGCACGCCGGCATCGAACACCACGGACGGCGCCTGCGGTGCAGCGTCACCGGTGACCGTTTCCGGACCGCCGGAGAGGATGAAGCCGCGCGCACCGAACTGTTCGATCTCGGCAGGATCGGCATCGTACGGCCAGATTTCGCAATAGACGCCCTGTTCGCGCACGCGACGCGCAATCAACTGGGTGTACTGTGAACCGAAATCCAGGATCAGGATCCGGTGGGCATGAATGTCATTGGCCATGAAGTTGTCCTGTGCAGGGTGCGTTCCACGCACCAGACACGGTGCGCACAGTGCACCCTGCCTGAGCTGTCGCGTCAGGTATTCACGCGATAGTTCGGCGCTTCCTTGGTAATCGAGACGTCGTGCACATGACTCTCGCTCATGCCGGCATTGGTAACGCGGATGAATTCCGGCCGGGTGCGCATTTCCTCGATGGTGGCGCAACCGGTATAGCCCATGCTGGCGCGCACACCGCCCATCAACTGATGCAGGATCGTGATCATGGTGCCCTTGTAGGGCACACGCCCCTCGATTCCCTCAGGCACCAGCTTGTCTGCTTCACCGCCCTCCTGGAAGTAGCGGTCACTGGAACCTTCCTTCATGGCACCGAGCGAGCCCATGCCGCGGTAGGCCTTGTAGGAACGCCCCTGGTAGAGTTCGACCTCGCCCGGCGCCTCCTCGGTACCGGCGAACATGCTGCCGATCATCACCGACCAGGCCCCGGCCGCGATGGCCTTGGCCACGTCACCGGAATAGCGGATGCCGCCGTCGGCAATCAGCGGTATGCCGTCGTTCTTCAGCTCGCCCGCCACATTGGCAACGGCCGTGATCTGCGGCACGCCGATACCCGAGATGATGCGTGTAGTACAGATCGACCCCGGCCCGATACCCACCTTGACGGCGTCGGCACCGGCAACGGCCAGCGCCCGCGCAGCGGCGGCGGTAGCGATATTGCCACCGATGACCTGCAGGTCCGGGTAGTGCTGCTTGACCCAGCGCACCCGGTCGATTACGCCCTGCGAATGGCCGTGTGCGGTGTCTACCACCACCACGTCGACACCGGCAGCGGCCAGCGCATCGACGCGTTCATCGGTGTCGCCGCCGGTACCGACGGCCGCACCGACACGCAGCCGGCCAAGATCGTCCTTGCAGGCGTTCGGAAAGTCGGTGGACTTCTGAATGTCTTTTACGGTGATCATCCCGCGCAGCCTGAAGTCGCCATTGATGACCAGCACGCGTTCGATGCGATGCTTGTGCAGCAGTGCAATCACCTCATCCTTCGATGCGCCCTCCTGCACCGTGACCAGCCGTTCCTTCGGCGTCATGACGCTGGAGACCGGATTGTCCAGGTTGAGCTCGAAGCGACGGTCGCGACTGGTGACAAGACCGACCAGGTCGTCGCCGTCGACCACCGGTACGCCGGAGATGTTATTGGCACGGGTAAGCTCGACCACCTCGCGAATCGTGGCATCGGGCGACACGGTGATCGGGTCCTTGATCACGCCGCTTTCGAATTTCTTGACCGCCTGCACCTCGGCGGCCTGCTGCGCAATGTCGAGGTTCTTGTGGACGATGCCGACGCCGCCTTCCTGTGCCAGGGTGATGGCCAGCCGGGATTCGGTCACCGTGTCCATGGCTGCGGACAACACCGGAATCTGCAGGCTGATACCGCGCGTCAACCGGGTTTGCAGGCTGGCATCGCGCGGCAGGACATTGGAGTGGGCGGGAAGCAGCAGGACATCATCAAAGGTAAGGGCTTCCTGCACAATGCGCATGAGGATTCAGGTTCCGCCGGTTGAGAGTGGGCGCCAATTATAGGGACTGGAGGAGTCCCGGTAAACTGCGGCCGGCCTGTTTCACCTGATTTCAGCGGTTTTTTACGCAAATGGCCGCGTCCATCGTCTGATCCGGTGTATGCTGTGCCGCAATGACCGACCCGGCAACCGACAACCGCCGTCTGCCGCCCGAGCGTGACGTCTTCAGCGTCTCCCGGCTCAACCGCACGGCCCGGCAGCTGCTGGAACAGAGCCTGACGCGCATCTGGGTCGAGGGCGAGCTGTCCAATATCGCGCGGCCCACCTCCGGCCACCTGTACTTCACGCTCAAGGACAACAAGGCCCAGGTACGCGGCGCCATGTTTCGCAGCCGCAACCAGCTGCTGCGCTTCAAGCCCGAAGAAGGCATGCAGGTCACGGTGCGCGCCAAGGTCAGCCTGTATGAACCGCGCGGCGACTACCAGCTGATCGCGGAGTACATGGAAGAAGCCGGTGACGGCGTGCTGCAGCGTGCCTTCGAGGCGCTCAAGCTCAAACTCGACCGGGAGGGCCTGTTCGACCCGGACACCAAACGCGAGCTGCCTGCCCTGCCCGGCCGTATCGGTGTCATGACCTCGCCGACCGGCGCGGCAATCCGCGACGTGCTGAGCGTGCTCGGCCGCCGCTTCCCCGCAATTCCCGTGGTGGTCTACCCGGTGCCGGTCCAGGGCAAGGACGCGGGCCGCGCGATCGCCGCCATGCTGGAGACCGCATCGCAACGCAATGAATGCGATGTCCTGATTCTCACCCGCGGCGGCGGGTCGCTGGAAGACCTGTGGGCGTTCAACGAGGAGCCGGTGGCACGTGCCATCCACGCCTGCCGCATCCCCGTGGTCAGCGCCGTGGGTCACGAGGTCGATTTCACCATTGCCGATTTTGTCGCCGACCGGCGTGCACCCACGCCGTCCGCCGCTGCCGAACTGGTGACCCCGGACCAGGCCGAGTGGCTGGAACAGTGGCGCGGTCTCGAGGCGCGCCTGCTGCATCGCATGCAGCTGCGGCTTGCCGATCGGACCACGCAGCTCCAGTGGCTGCGGAAGCGGCTCTCCCTGCGCCATCCCGGGCAGTATCTGCGCCAGCAGGCCCAGCGCCTGGATGAGCTCGAGGCACGCGCACGCCTTGCTATAAGATCAATTTTCAATCACTTGCAGGCCAAAGTTAATGCATCATCGGCCGCCCTGAAGCAGGCCACGCCGGCCCACCGGATTCACCGCTACGCCCTGCAGCGCCAGTCGCTGGAACAGCGCATGTGCGCCGCTGTCAAACGCCTTGTCGCAGACCGGCAGCGCCGTTTTGCCGTGGCATGCAAAACGCTGGATACCATCAGCCCGCTGGCCACGCTGGATCGAGGCTACAGCATCGTGACCCGCGTGCAGGACCGGTCAATCTTGCGCACGGCCGCAACCCTCAAGCCCGGCGAGCAGGTCGAGGCACGGCTGGCGAAGGGACAGCTGTTATGCACCGTGGATGACGTTATCAAATAGTGTAGGAGCGCAGGTATGAGCGAATATATTTAATTTGTTTTATTCGCGGACAACGTCCGCTCCTACGGGCCTGTTATATTATGAACCGCACTGGCAGCAAATATTCGATACAAGGAACCAGAAAATGATCTTCAGGATTCTCCTGTCATTATTATTCGTGTCGCCGCCCACCCACGCCCTCACCCTCGACAGCACACCGGTCCCTGGCGGTATTGCGATCGTGGCACTGCCCGACAATGTCGACCCGGCCAGCGCGCGTTACCGGGAGAAAAAGGTCCTGGTCACAGACATCGACGGACTACCGTCTGCGGTCATCGGCCTGTCGCTGGGCACGCGGCCCGGGCGGCATTTCCTCAGTGCAGTGAACACCGGGGGTAAGTCACTGCAGATCGCCTTTGATGTCGAGAGCAAGGCCTACGAGGAACAGCGCATTACCATCAAGGACAAGCGCAAGGTCACCCCGGAAAAACGCGACATGGAGCGGATCACCCGCGAGCAAAAGGTCATTAAAAAGGCCTTGCGGCACTGGACGGATACCGATGAAATTGACCTCACCTTCGAGTTGCCCGTCGATGGCCCGACCAGCAGCCCGTTCGGCCTGCGGCGCTTCTTCAACGACCAGCCGCGCAAGCCGCACAGCGGCCTCGATATCGCGGCCGCGAAGGGCACGCCGATCAGGGCGCCGGCGCCCGGCACCGTGATCGAAACGGGCGATTATTTTTTCAATGGCAAGACCGTGTTCATCGACCATGGCCGGGGGCTGGTCACCATGTACTGCCATATGAGCGCCATCGACATCGAACCCGGCACCCGGGTGGCCAGCGGCGATATCATCGGGCGCATCGGCATGACCGGCCGGGTAACCGGTCCCCACCTGCACTGGGGCGTCAGCCTGAACGATGCACGCGTCGATCCCCTGCTGTTCCTGCCAGTGCCCGAGCAGGCGGCGGCCGTCAAGCCAGACCAGTAACCTGGGACGCAATGCGCGCCCCATCACGCTAAGTGCCTGCTGTTCCACACCCTCCTGAACATCAGACCGGTTCCAGCACAGGATCATCAGGTACCAGGCGGTGGCTGACGCTGCACAGCGGGCACCTGAGTATCTATCTCAACAATAGATTATAACTTATTCATATATTTATTATTTTGTAGCTGTCGTTCTCAGGGGTGTCGGCCTGCAGCAAATTCCCTCGAATGTTGGCAGCGGTATCACGCCGCCCGTGCATACCGCTTTCGCCTCAGGTTTGATCATCGTCAATGCCCGGACGCCCGGCGAAATTTATTCTATGCAGCATGATATGTCGTTCTGCAACGCACATTAATCCGCGCATGAAATTCCCCCGTCACCTGTTCATTGTCAGCTGCACAATCCTGCTGGTGCTGGCGGACATGGCCATAGCCAGTGAAGCCTGCAGGCCGTTTGTAGGGAAGGTTGACGCAGAACTGCTGGCGGCGATGCGCATATCGGCGGCAGAGGGACGGCTGTACCGCATCGTCCCCGGACAGTCCAAGGTGGGATTCTGTGTACGTCATTTTCCCTTCCAGGAATTGCGCGGCGAGTTTACCAATATCGTCGGCGGTCTAGCCCTGCCTGCCGACATCCAGGAGCATGGCCAGGCACTGCTGCTGATTCATTCCACCGACATGGACGCCAGCAATCCGGACCTGATCCCGCTGCTGCAGAGCCACGAATTCATGGACACGGAGCGATACCCCGAGATCCTGTTTGTTGGTCACAGCTTCGAATGGCATACCCACCCGCTACACGGGCACATCTACGG
>JABDRC010000266.1 GCA_013041945.1 Halobacteria archaeon | reverse complement strand
GCGTGCATCAGGTCATTGGCAGTCGCCGCGCGCACGGCGGCGTTTTCCGGCAGTGTGATGTGCAGTGCCTGCTCGATGCGGCCCTGCAGTTCCACGCGTGCCATGCTGTCCAGGCCCAGTTCACGCTCCAGCTGGGTGTCCGGCAGAAAGTGCAGGTTTTTCCAGTGCGGGTGGATCTCGCCGACCAGCTCGCGTATGACCGCAAGCAGTGCATTCATATCAGGTGTATCCGGCTGGCTGGTAGCGTTCATGATCTGCATGCACTGGTCGGTACGGTTATGCTAGTGTACAACAGACATGAGTCAATCCAGGCTTGCCGCTGACGGTCGTCAACGTGACGCAGGATGATGCCCGGCTTGCTGCGGAGCAGCAGGCCATCGAACGTTTTACCGACGCGCTGTGGATGGAGCGCGGTCTCAGCGACAACACCCTGGCCGCCTACCGCAATGATCTCGGCGGGCTGGCGGGCTGGCTGGTCCGGCAGGACCGGGGCCTGCTCACGGCGCGTCGCGAAGACCTGCTGGCCTACCTGTCGCAGCGGGTCGCGGACGGGGCGCGGCCGCGCACCACTGCCCGCCTGCTGTCCTCGATGCGCCGCTTCTACCGTTACCAGGTGCGCGAGGGATGCCTCCGTGACGACCCGAGCGTGCGCATCGATACACCGCGCATCGGGCGCCCGCTGCCGGATTCACTCAGCGAGCAGGAGGTCGAGGAGCTGCTGGATGCGCCGGATCCGGGCGCACTGCTCGGGCTGCGCGACCGGGCCATGCTGGAACTGCTGTATGCCTGCGGCCTGCGGGTCTCGGAACTGGTTGGCCTGACCCGCGGGCAACTGAACCTGAACCAGGGTGTGGTGCGCCTGCTCGGCAAGGGCGGCAAGGAGCGCCTCGTGCCGCTCGGCGAGGAGGCGCTCGACTGGCTGGCCCGCTACCTGCAGGAAGGACGGCCGGCCCTGGCCACGCAGCAGGATGACGGGCATATCTTTCTGTCGCGCCGCGGGACCGGCATGACGCGCCAGGCCTTCTGGTACAGGTTGCGGGAATATGCAGTAAAAACAGGTATTAGCAAACCTCTCTCGCCGCACACCCTGCGCCATGCCTTTGCCACGCACCTGCTGAATCACGGTGCAGACCTGCGCGTGGTACAGATGCTGCTGGGCCATAGTGACCTGTCGACAACACAGATATATACTCACGTGGCCCGTGAACGGCTGAAGGACCTCCATACGAAGCACCATCCACGCGGCTGAGCCGCCGGTACCCATAATTAACTGAAACTTAGACGTTTGCAGGATGGTCAAACCTGCACATCACACCCGAGCCCGCTAACCCCAATGGTATCCATTATGAAAAAACGTATTGTCGCCCTGTGCCTGCTGCTGTCCGGCGTGCTGGCCACAGGCTACCTCGCAGCTGAACAAAGCGTCGAAAAGGTCGTCAGGGAGTCGCTGTCGAGGGCCATCCCGAACCACGCCATCGACCAGGTCAGTCCATCGCCGCTGAAGGGCATTTCCGAAGTGCTGGTCGGCATGAATATCTTTTATGTCAGTAATGACGGGAAATACGTGTTCGAGGGCAAGCTCATCGATATGGAAACCCGCGCCGACCTGACCGAGCAGCGCCTCGGCAAGGTCCGCCTCAAGACCCTGAACGGTATCGATGAAAAGAGCATGATCGTGTTCCCGGCGAAGCAGTCGCGCCACACCATTACGGTGTTCACCGATATCGATTGCGGCTATTGCCGCAAGCTGCACAACGAAATCGGCGACTACAATGCGCAGGGCATCACCGTGCGCTATCTCAGCTTCCCGCGCAGCGGTCCCGATACACCGTCGTTCGCCAAGGCCGTCTCCGTGTGGTGTGCCGAGGACCGCAACAGCGCGATGACCAGCGCCAAGGCCGGCAAGCAACTGCCGAAATCGGACTGCACCAATCCGGTCAAGGACCACTTCGACCTGGGTATGGAAATGGGTGTGGCCGGGACACCGGCCATCCTGATGGAGAACGGTTCCCTGTTGCCGGGTTATGTGCCGGCCAAGAAGCTTGTGCAGGAACTGGACAAACGGACTGCCGGTACGTCCTGAGTCCGGCCTGCAGGCCTAGTGGAGCGCGGTGAACATGCGGCGTCGCCAGGTGGCGATGCGTTCATCTGATTCGTCCAGCAGGCTGAACAGCGCCAGCAGCGCCTTGCGCCCGGCATCGTCCCGAAACTGCCGGTCCTGCTGCAGTATGTGCATGAACGTGTCGGCCGCCTGTTCGTACTTTTCCTCCATGACGTAAGCGCAGCCGAGCCGGTAACGGCTCTCGCTGTCGTCCGGCCGGGCAGTGACCGCCGACTCGAGTTCATCCGTCGTCTGGCCTGCCGGCACCGCTGCGGCAAACTCCAGCAGTGCGCGCAGTCGTACGGCCCCGGGCTGGTCGCGGATATCGCGGGGCAGGGCATCGAGCAGCCGGCCGGCTTCATCCGCATCGCCCGCACGAAAACACAGTTCGGCATAGTCCAGGGTCAGGCCGTGATTGTCGGGTTCTGCCTGGTGCGCCGCCTGCAGCAGCGCCACGGCCTGTTGCACCTCGCCGGCCGCGCACAGTTCGCGGGCCTGCGCACGCTGCGTGTCGGAGGCGCGTTCCACGTAACGGTCCAGCAGAATACGCAGCGTGCTCTCGGTCTGCGCACCGAGTATTTCTTCCGCCACCTCGCCATTCCGGTACAGGCGCATGGTCGGCAGGCTGCGGATATTGTGCGTGCGTGCCAGTTCGCGCTGTTCATCGGTATTGACCTTGGCCAGCGCAAAGCCGCCGTTGTAGTCCTCGACCAGTTTTTTCAGGACCGGCATCTGCATCTGGCAGGGGCCGCACCAGTCGGCCCAGTAGTCGACCAGGACCGGCAGCGCCCGCGAGCGCTCGGTGACCAGCGTCTTGAATGATTCATTACTTACATCAGTTATCAGCGGTAACTCGTTCATAATATTGATTATAAAGGGTGATTAATCGGTGCCGGCAGCGGATTGTAACCCATCCAGCCAGACCAGTTCATTACCGGCGGTAAACAGCAGCCCGGCCCGCACCGTGTGGTGCGGCCAGAGGCACGCGGCGGCCCGTGCGTAACAGTCCAGTTGCGAGCGGTAGCCGGCGGCCAGCTGCTGAACACCGGTGCGGTCTGCATGCAGGTGCGACTTGTAGTCGATCACCAGGACGCTGTCGTCCCTGACCACCAGGCGATCGATCACACCGTAGACCATGCGATCGCCGGTCAGGTACTGCACAGGCGCTTCGTTGAATGCGCTGGTATACCGCGCGGGATCGAACAGCAATGCCAGGTCGGGATGTGCGACGGTGTTCCGTGCCTCGCTCCACCAGGCCTGCAGTTCCGCATCGTCTGCACTGCGTTGCAGCCGGTTGGCGATCGTCGTGTACAGGGTGTCGGTTTGCACTGCGTCCGTACGCGTCAGGTGATCGAGCATGAGGTGCAGGGCGATGCCGCGTTCACGCCCGTCCACATCGGTGTGAGTGTGTTCGCTGGCAAGCGACAGCCGGCTCGGCGCAATCGGCAGATCGCGTGGTGCAGTCATGACCGGCCGGGCCAGCGCCGGATCAACCGGGACGCTGTCTTCCGGGCCGGGAATGACCTTGTCCGGCTGCTGGCGCGTGCCCGAGCTGATGCAGGGATGACCGTCGTCACTGCGCATGCAGTCTGCCAGGGCATTTTCGAGCCGGCCGTACCAGCCGGTGTTGGCGGCGTTCGGTTTCGCGCTGCCGGATATGAACAGGTACTGGCGCGCACGGGTCAGTGCAACGTACAGCAGGTTGGCGTCCTCGCTGCGCTGTGCAGCGGCCCGGGTATCCAGCAGCTGCTGCGTGCGGCTGTCGCGATTGCTGCTGCGCGCCGCAAGCACGATCAGGTCCGGGCGGTCGGCATCGTCCGGCCAGGCCACGCAGCCGCTCCAGGCGCTGCGGTCCTTCGGCACGATGGCCGCGTCGGCGAGAAAGACGACCGGCGCTTCCAGGCCCTTGGCCGCGTGCACCGTCATCAGCCGCACCCGGTCCCCGGGGCTGTCGTCCGGTGCGCTTTCGTCCGGCTGGTCCTGGTCGGACTCGCGCAGGCGTGCCAGCAGGTCCAGGAAGCGGGGCAGGCTGGGATAGCGTCCGTTGTCGAGCTCCAGCGCCAGCTCGATGAAACGGGTGAAGCTGGCGCGGATGCGCGGCTGCAGCGTGGCGGGGAAGGCGGCCTCGTACCGCTGCACGACTTCACCCTCGTGGAAGATGCGATCGAGCAGGTCATGCACCGGCAATTGCCCGGCCAGCAGCCGCCAGCGCGCAAGCAGGCCGTGAATGTCCTGCCAGGGCTGTTCGCCGGTACCGGCAAGCTGTTCCAGGCGCGCGTACCAGTGGCTGCTGTCGTCGCACAGTGCCAACAGCTGTTCGCTGTCGAGATCGAACAGCGGCGAGCGCAGTGCCTGCGCCAGTGCGAGATTGTCATAGGGCGAGATCAGGCCGGTGAGCAGCGCCACCAGGTCGCGCACCTCGAGGTTCTCCAGCAGCAGCCCGCGGCTGGCGCCGAGGCAGGGGATGCGGGCCTCGCGCAGCGCCTTTTCATAGGCCCCGGCATGGGTGCGCTGGCGCAGCAGGATCATGATGTCGCCGTAACGCAGGGGGCGGACCTCCCCCTCCCGCTCCACCGTGGCGCCTGCCGCGCGCAGGCGCAGGATGGTGCCTGCGATGGCCCGGCCTTCGTCGAGGTAAGCCGCAGCACTGTCGGTAACACGGGGCGCGTGCAGCGGGTTGCGCAATTCGATTGCTGCGGCGGAAGGTGTGTCCGGCCTGTCATCGTCTTGCGTGCCCGTGAACAGCGGCAGCAGTTCGACGTAGCCGTACACGTCGGGCAGATGCGTGTCATGCGGCTCGAAGTCGGCCAGCAAACCCTGCATGTCCGCCTGTGAAAAGACCCGGTTGACGCATTCCATGACGGCCTGCGCCGAGCGCCGCGAATGATTGAGCGGATAGCGCTGCGCGTTACGATGTTGCTCGAGCCAGCCGGACGCCGTTTCCAGCAGGGTCGGGTTGGCGCGCCGGAAACTGTAGATGGACTGTTTGCGGTCACCGACCAGGAATACCGAGCGCTGGCGTCCGGCATCGCCCGCGGCCAGTTCTTCCAGCAAGGGCAACAACAGCCGCCACTGCGTGGGATTGGTGTCCTGAAACTCGTCGACCAGCAGGTGGTCGATGCGCGCATCGAGCTTGTACTGCACCCAGCTGGCCTGTGCACTGCGATTGAGCAGTTCGCAGGCCAGCCATTCCAGGTCGGCAAAATCGAACACCCGCTGCTCACGCTTGATGCGCTGGTAGTGCTCGAGCAGGGCACTGCCGGCACGGTACCAGGCCGCATTGAGCGCGAGACTGTTCCTGCGCGCGATGGCGTCGTGCAGGGCCAGCAGTTCCGCGCAGCCTTCTTCATGCAATGACAGGAAACGTTCCTCGCGCTCCGGTCCCAGGCGCTTTTGCTGGGTCGGCGTGGACTTGCGTTTGCGTGGATCCCCTGTTTTGGTTAGCCAGGCATCGGTAATTGAATCCATGTATTCACGGCCGGACAGTTCGTTTTCCAGTGCGCTTTCGATGTGTGCGGCAAGCTTGCCGTCGCCTGGTGTGTTGTCTCTCAGCAGGTCCGCAAAGGCCTTGTGCCGTGCGCGTTGTATATCGTCCGGGTAGCCGGCCAGCGGGTCCGCATCCGGATCGATATCGAGGAATGCCGTGAGTGACGCCACGGTAAAGTCCAGCGGATTGTCCTCGCCGGAAGTCCATGCCCACCAGTCGCTGCGCTGTGCAAGGAAGGAGCGCAGTGCCTGTTGTGCGCTGTCGAGACTGTCGCAGTCCGTGGCCAGCCGGTCGAGTGCCCGCGTGACCGGGTGCTCCGGCGTGCGCATGGATTCGGCCAGCAGTGCATCGTAGGCGGCCTGTTCCAGCTGGCCGGTTTTTTCCACCACCTCGAAGCCGGGGGCAATGCCGGCCTCCAGCGGGAAGCGCTGCAGCAGGTCCTGGCAAAAGGCGTGAAAGGTGGTGCAGCGCAGGCGGCGCGGGCTGCACAGCACAGCTTCGTAGAGCTGCGCGGCCCGCTGCGGGATGCCGGTTTCCGGCTCGATGCCGGCCTGTTGCAACAGTTCGACAAGTTTGTCCGGACCGGCACACGCCAGTTCATGCAGCCGCTCCATGATGCGCAGCTCCATTTCGGCGGCCGCCTTGCGTGTAAAGGTGACGGCCAGGATGCTGTCGGCGCTTGCGCCGGCCAGCAGCAGGCGGAGCACGCGGGTAACCAGCAGCCAGGTCTTGCCGGTCCCGGCCGACGCGTGCACGCTGGCATCCCGGTGCGGATCGGTGGCTGCCAGTGACGGATTGCCGCTCATGGGTCGGGCCACGACTGTTTGCGGCACAGGCCGTTCATTTCGCAGTGGCGGCACGTGTCCTCGTCACCCCAGGCCGGCAGCGGGATACCGGCGGCGATTTCATCCAGCACGGTTTCCAGTCGTACCAGGACCGCCTGTGACAGGTCTGCCAGTGCCGCACCGTCCAGCCGGCTGCCGGTCCTGACCGTGTTCCTGTTGTTGATCCTGCCGAGCTGTATGTATTGCACGGCGGCCGGCACGGTTTCTTCCAGCAGTGCGTAGGAGGGCAGTTGTACTGCCTCGCCGCTGTCGACCTCGGCCTGTTTCGGCGCCGCACCGGTCTTGTAGTCGCTGACCTGTGCGCCGTGCAGCCCGCTGTCGACGCGGTCGATGCGGCCGATCAGCAACTGCCCCCCGGCGAGCCTGCGCTCACCTTTGCGTTCGCCGGCCTCGAAATGCCATTCGGCCTGCTGGCCGATCAGCCAGTCGATGTAGTGTTCGACCAGCACCAGCCAGCGCCGCAGCCAGGCGCGATGCTCGAAATTGTCCTCCAGTTCGCGGTCGAATACCTGTCGGGAGACCTGCTTGAGTTGTTTGATGGCGGTTTCACGCTGCTCGTCGGTAACCGGTTGCGGCAGTGGCGCCGGGTAGCCGTCCCTGCCGGCGTGGAATACCTCCAGCACCTCGTGCACCAGCGTGCCGTACTCGGCCTTCTCCAGTGCCCGTTTGACTTCCTCGCGTGCTTTCAGTCGCAGGCCGCTGGTGGCAAAGAACCGGTACGGGCAGTCAATCAATGTGGCGTGTGCACTGACCGACAGTTCGCCCGGTAGTGCCGCGGCGGGCAGTTGCACCCGCGGTTGCCGGGCAGGGCGTGGCGCCGCCAGCGGGTGGTGTCCACGCACGCGGGTCAGGGGGTGATCGAGCAGTGTCGCCAGTGCCGTATCCTGCAGGTCATGTTGCCAGGCCAGCGCATGAAACACCTCGATGCGTGCCAGCCAGGGGCTCGGCGTGCGCAGTTCGCCGTCCTGTTCCCGGTGCCAGGTGAGCAATACCCGCGGCGCGCTTTCCAGCAGGGC
>JABDRC010000265.1 GCA_013041945.1 Halobacteria archaeon | reverse complement strand
AGGGGGAACTGTGCCGGGGTTTAAAAATGGCCCGGCTATTTAACCGGGCGGAGGTCACTCGCCCAGGGAGGGGAGCGAGCAGTACAGCCTCCACGAAATGTGACTGTCGAAAATCACAGAGGTTCCGGTTGTCGTCTACAAACGCGATCCGCCCAATCCTGCCGAGCCAACAGGACCTCCATGTATATTTGAAGATAGCTATAGAATTGGAGCTGGGTAAAAATAATATCGGCATTGAACGACCAAAAACCGGATATTTTTATAGTAGTCCTATAAATTATATATAACAATAATTATATTGTTTCATGGATTTAACTAATTATCTTATTGAATTATATTTATATTTTTTTCTATCAAACTGACGGCTGGCTGTACCGATCCCGGCGATCACGCACACAAGCTATTTACCCTTTTATTTGTGTGTTTATATCAATGCGCCTCGTCCCAGTTGCTGCCGACGCCGATATCGACGACCAGCGGCACCTCGAGCGCGGCCGCCGCACACATGCGAGTCGTGATCGGCTCGCGCGCGGCATCGACATCATCCACGGCAATCTCGAACACCAGTTCATCGTGGACCTGCATGATCATGGTGATGTCGAGCGCGTCCTGTGAAACGATCCAGCCATGCAGATCAATCATGGCGCGCTTGATGATATCGGCGGCCGTGCCCTGCATGGGTGCATTGATCGCCGTGCGTTCCGCTGCCTGCCGCCGCTGCGCATTGCGCGCACCGATTTCCGCCAGGTACAGGCGGCGCCCGAACACGGTTTCGACGTATCCCTGTTCGCGCGCCTGCGCGCGGGTGGCCTCCATGTAATCCTGTACGCCCGGGTAACGCTTGAAGTAGCGGTCGATGTATTCCTGCGCGGCGCCGCGCGCAATGCCGAGTTGCCTCGCCAGCCCGAAGGCCGACATGCCGTAGATCAGTCCGAAGTTGATCGCCTTGGCCGAACGGCGCTGGTCAGCGGTGACGGCTTCCGGCCGCTCGCCGAACACCTCGGCCGCCGTCGCCCGGTGCACGTCCTCGCCGGCCGAGAACGCGGCCAGCAGACCCGCATCGTTCGACAGGTGCGCCATGATGCGCAACTCGATCTGTGAGTAGTCGGCCGCCAGCAGCCGGCAGCCGTCCCTGGGCACGAAGGCCTGGCGAATGCGCCGGCCCTCCTCGGTGCGCACCGGGATGTTCTGCAGGTTGGGGTCGGACGACGACAGGCGGCCGGTCGTGGCCACGGCCTGGTGGTAGGAGGTGTGCACCCGCCCGCTATCGGGGTTGACCTGCTCCGGCAGCTTGTCGATGTAGGTCGACTTCAGTTTGCTGAGCGAGCGGTACTCCAGGATCAGGCGCGGCAGCGGATAATCGAGCGCCAGCTCCTGCAACACCGACTCCGCCGTGGACGGCGCCCCCTTGGGCGTCTTCGCCAGCACCGGTAACTGCAGCTTGTCGTACAGCAGTCCCTGTATCTGTTTCGGCGAGCCCAGGTTGAACGGCTGACCGGCCTCGCCGTGCGCCGCCTGCTCGATCTCCACGATACGCTTCGCCAGCTGCCGGCCCTGCTTCTCGAGCATGACGGTGTCGATGGCCACCCCCGCCTGCTCCATGTCCGAGAGCACGGTGAGCAGCGGCAGCTCGATGTCGTTGAAGATCGCCGCCAGCCCCGGTTCGGCGGCCAGCTTCGGCCACATGGCCTGGTGAAGCTGCAGCGTGATATCGGCATCCTCGGCCGCGTACGGCGCCGCGGTCTCCAGCGGGACCTCGTCGAAGGACAGCTGGTTCTTGCCCTTGCCGGCGACCTCCTCGTACTTGATGGTGGTGTGTCCGAGGTAGGTGTGGGCGACGGAATCCATGTCGTGCCGGGTGGCGGTGCTGGCCAGCACGTAGGATTCCAGCATGGTATCCGCACTGATGCCGTCGAGTTTTATTGCATGGTTTGCCAGTACGTTACGGTCATATTTAATGTGATGCCCAATTTTCTTGTATTCTTTACTTTCTAGCAGGGGGCGGAGTTTTTCCAGGACCATGTCCCGCGCCAGCTGTGCCGGTGCATCCGGGTAATCATGTGCCAGCGGGACGTAGGCGGCCTCACCCGCGGTGACCGCAAACGAGACACCGACGATGCGCGCAGCCATGTAATCCAGGCTGGTCGTCTCGGTATCGAAGGCAAACTCGCCGGCCTCTTCGAGCCGTGCCAGCCAGTCATCGAGGCGTTCCTGTTCGAGCACTGTTTCGTAGTCCGCCGCGGCGGCTGGCCGGCCGGGCGCGGCGGTACCGCCGTCCGGGTCAAGCTCGTCCAGCCAGCGCCGGAAATCGAGTTGCGTGTAGAGCTCGCGCAAGCCGCTTGCATCGGGTGCCTGCCGCCTGAGCGACTGCGGCGTCTCCTCCAGTTTCACGTCCCGGCGGATGGTCGTCAATTCGCGCGACAGCGGCAGCTGCTCCAGGCTGGCGCGCAGGTTCTCGCCCACCTTGCCCTTGACCGCGTCCGACTGCGTCATCAGTTCATCCAGGGTGCCGTGCTCGGTCAGCCACTTCGCCGCCGTCTTCGGCCCGCACTTCGGCACACCGGGGATGTTGTCCGAGCTGTCCCCGGTGAGGGCGAGAAAGTCGATGATCTGTGCGGGCGTGACACCGAACTTGTCCTCGACGCCGGCGACATCGAGCGTGGTACTCGACATGGTGTTGACCAGCGTGACGTGCTCATCCACCAGCTGGGCCATGTCCTTGTCGCCGGTGGAGATCACGGTATCCATGCCGGCGGCGCTCGCCTGCGCGGCCAGCGTGCCGATCACATCGTCGGCCTCCACGCCCCCGACCTGCAGCAGCGGCAGGCCCATGGCCTGCACCAGTGCATGCAGGGGCTCGACCTGGAGCGCCAGCTCGTCCGGCATGGATGGCCGGTTGGCCTTGTAGGCCGCATAGAGTTCGTGGCGGAAGGTCTTGCCTCGGGCATCGAACACCACGGCGATCAGTTCCGGATCGTACTCGGCCAGCAGGCTGCGCAGCATGTTGACGACACCGTACACGGCACCGGTCGGCTCGCCCCGGCTGTTGGTCAGCCGTTGCAGGTTGGGCACGTGGAAGGCGCGGTAGAGATAGGAGGAGCCGTCTACCAGCAACAGGGGGCGTGATCGTGACATAGGGTGTGTGTGCGGTGCCTGTCCGGTGGTTATTGCATTTGCCATGCGGCAAACGGCGCCAGAGGCCATGTTATCATTATTGCAATTCGGGGCACGGAATACCGCCGCCGCCCCTGACAGGAACCAGAAACGCAGCATGGAAAACAGGAAACGGGTCAAGCATCACGGCATGCTGCCCAAGAACGATACGCAGCTCACGCGCGAGTCCTGGAAGATCTTCCAGATCATGGCGGAATTCGTGGAGGGCTTCGAACGGCTGGCCCATATCAAGCCGTCCGTGAGCGTGTTCGGGTCGGCGCGCACGCCGCCCGACCACCCCGATTACCGGCTGGCCGAGGATATCTCGCTCGAACTGTCGAATGCCGGTTTCGCGGTCGTCAGCGGCGGCGGACCGGGCATCATGGAGGCCGCCAACAAGGGCGCCTTTGCCGGCAAGTCACCGAGCATCGGCCTGAACATCCAGTTGCCGCTTGAACAGTCGGGCAATCCCTACCAGGACATCGGCCTCAACTTCCGGCACTTCTTCTCGCGCAAGGTGATGTTCGTGAAATATGCCTCGGCCTACGTGGTATGTCCCGGCGGCTTCGGCACACTGGATGAACTGGCCGAAATACTGACCCTGGTGCAGACGGGAAAGACACGCCGCATACCGATCATCCTGGTCGGCAGCGATTTCTGGCAAGGCCTGATCGACTGGTTCCGCGACAGGCTGGTCACCGCGGGCACCATCTCCGCCGAGGACCTCGACCTGTTCCAGGTGAAGAACGAACCACGCGAGGTGGTCGAGGCCATCTTTGACTATTATGAACACAAAGGCTTCGAGCCCTCCGCACAGGAGCAGGAGAAGCTGCTGGAGTTGTAACCATGAAACGACTGTTGATCCTTGTTGCCCTGCTGACATTCAGTGTCCACGCAGAGCCCCCGCCACAAACCGAACAGGCGCCCGAACCGCCGGACAGGGTGCCGTCCACGGCCGGTGTCGATGATGAACTGGAACCGGAAGTCAGCATCATCAAGCGCGACGACGCCCTCGTGACCGAGTATCGCATGAACGGCCAGCTGTACATGATAAAGATCGTGCCGGTTGTCGGACCGCCCTATTACCTGATAGATACAACCGGTGACGGCTCGCTGAATGTGCGCCGCAGCGAACTCGATCCGGGCCTGGTGGTACCGAGCTGGATGATCTTCAGGTGGTAGACGGTCGCATCAGTGGCCGCATTGCCTGAGCATGTCTGTCTTTACCCCGGTCGGGCGTGAAGAGCTCGCTGAATTCCTGTGCAACTATTCCGTCGGTGAACTGCAGGTGCACGAAGGTATCAGCGACGGCATCGAAAACACCAATTACTTCGTCACCACTGACCGGCAGGAAACGGTACTTACCCTGTTCGAGACGCATACCTTCGAGGAGACGGGTTATTTCCTCGACCTGATGGCACACATGGCAGAGCACGGCGTACCCGGCACCCACCCGAACCCCTTCCGCCGCATCCTGTACGTGCGTCAGAACCGTACGGACCCGCTGCCGCTGGCAGGCTGACGGGGACGCATGCCTGGCATGGACACGGTGCAGCGCATGCAAAAGATCGCCGGCCTGCTGGACGGCATCGCCGAGACAACCGGCCGTGCGGTGTCCTGGCTGACGCTGGCGATGGTACTGGTCACACTGGCCGTCGTGGTCCTGCGTTACCTGTTCGACATCGGCTCGATTGCCCTGCAGGAATCCGTCACCTATCTGCATGCCGTGGTCTTCATGCTGGGCGCGGCGTACACACTGAAATACGACGGCCACGTGCGCGTCGATATCTTCTACCAGCAACGCACACCGCGCATGCGCGCCTGGATCAACCTCGCGGGTACCGTGCTGTTGCTCATGCCGGTATGCATTTTCATCTTCGCCAGCAGCCTCGACTACGTCACTGCGTCCTGGTCGATCCACGAGGGTTCGCGCGAGGCCGGCGGAATCGACGGCGTCTACCTGCTGAAGACCGTTATCCCGCTGATGGCCTGCCTGCTGTTTCTGCAAGGCTGCGCGGTCGCGTTGCGCAGCCTGCTGGTGATCGGCGGACACGGCATACCGGAAGATGCGGATGCCAGCCCTGAACGGGAGCTCTAGCGGTGCACGCGCTGTTGCCGCTGCTGCTGTTTTTCATCGTCTGCGTGGTATTGATGGCCGGCTATCCGGTCGCGCTGACGCTTGCCGGCACGGCGCTGCTGTTCGCCTTCACGGGCGAGCTGTTTGGCTTCTTCGACATCACCTTTCTGCAGGCATTACCGAGCCGCCTGTACGGCATCATGACCAACACCACGCTGATCGCGGTACCGCTGTTCGTGTTCATGGGCATCATGCTGGAACGCTCGCGCGTGGCCGAGAACCTGCTCGACACCATGGCCGAGCTGTTCGGACGCCTGCGCGGCGGTCTGGGTTATTCGGTCGCACTGGTCGGCATGCTGCTGGCCGCGAGCACCGGCATCGTCGGCGCGACGGTTGTCACCATGGGCCTGCTGTCGCTGCCGACCATGTTGAGGCGCGACTACGATCCGCGGATCGCGACCGGCATTATCTGCGCATCCGGTACACTGGGGCAGATTATCCCACCCTCGATCGTGCTGGTGTTGCTCGGCGACGTGCTGTCGTCTGCCTATCAGCAGGC
>JABDRC010000260.1 GCA_013041945.1 Halobacteria archaeon | reverse complement strand
CGCTGGCCGGTGCCGGCAAGGTGCTGGGACGCGAAGTCGACGAGTCCGCGCACGGTGAGCTGCTCACCAAGCTGGCGGCGGATATCTGATGGCTGAAGCGCTCACCATCGCGCGGCCGTACGCACAGGCTGCCTTCAAGTTCGCCAGCGAGCAGAACAAGCTGAAGGAATGGTCGGACATGCTGGGGCTGCTGGCCGCCGTCGCGGACGATAGCAGCATGCGGGAGCTGATCGACAGTCCGCACCTGACCGAACAGCAGCTGGCCAGCCTGTTTATAAACATTGGCGGCGAGCGGCTGGACGGGAAATGCGCCAACTTCGTACGCGTACTGGCAGCCAACCGGCGCCTCGGCCTGTTGCCCGAGATCGCTACCCTGTTCGAGGTGCAGCGCAGCGAGGCGGAGGGTACGGTGAAGGCCGAGCTGGTATCGGCATTCCCCGCTACCGAGGCACAGCAGGCCGGGGTCATCGACAGCCTGCGCAGGCGGCTTGGCCGCGACGTCACACTGACCTGTACAACTGATGCCTCACTGCTGGGCGGCGCCATCATTCGCGCCGGCGACCTGGTCATCGACGGTTCCGTACGCGGCAAGCTGGATCGCCTGGGTACGGCACTGAGTCACTGATTCGAAAGTTTATCAAGGTAAACAACTATGCAACTTAATCCGACTGAAATCAGCGAACTGATCAAAAGCCGCATCGAACAGTTCGAAGCCGTGGCAGAGGCGCGTACCGAAGGTACGGTCGTCAGCCTGACAGACGGCATCGCACGCATTCATGGCCTTGCTGATGCCATGCAGGGCGAAATGCTGGAATTCCCGGGCGACGTTTTCGGCCTGGCACTGAACCTGGAGCGCGACTCCGTCGGGTCGGTTATTCTCGGCGACTACAAGAACATCACCGAGGGCGACAGTGTCAAGTGCACCGGGCGCATTCTCGAGGTGCCGGTGGGCGAAGCCCTGCTCGGCCGCGTGGTCGACTCGCTGGGCGCGCCGGTTGACGGCAAGGGCCCCATCGAATCCAGCGAGAGCTCGCCGATTGAAAAGATCGCGCCGGGCGTGATTGCACGCCAGTCCGTCGACCAGCCGGTGCAGACCGGTCTGAAATCGATTGATTCCATGGTGCCGATCGGTCGCGGTCAGCGCGAGTTGATCATCGGCGACCGCCAGACCGGCAAGAGCGCGGTTGCTATCGATACCATCATCAACCAGAAGGGTACCGGTGTTAAGTGTATCTATGTCGCGGTCGGCCAGAAGAATTCTTCGGTCGCGACCGTAGTGCGCAAGCTGGAAGAATTCGGTGCCATGGAACACACCATCGTCGTCGCCGCCACCGCGGCCGACTCGGCGGCCATGCAATACATCGCACCGTATGCCGGTTGCTCGATGGGCGAGTACTTTCGCGATCGCGGCGAGGATGCACTGATCATCTACGATGATCTCACCAAGCAGGCCTGGGCCTATCGCCAGGTGTCGCTGCTGTTGCGCCGTCCGCCGGGCCGCGAGGCCTACCCGGGCGACGTGTTCTACCTGCATTCACGCCTGCTCGAGCGTGCCGCGCGCATCAATGCCGACGAGGTCGAGAAGATTACCAATGGCGAGGTCAAGGGCAAGACCGGTTCACTGACTGCGCTGCCGATTATCGAGACGCAGGCAGGTGACGTGTCCGCCTTCGTGCCGACCAACGTGATCTCCATTACCGACGGCCAGATCTTCCTGGAATCCGACCTGTTCAACGCCGGTATCCGTCCTGCCATCAACGCCGGCCTGTCCGTGTCGCGTGTGGGCGGTGCCGCACAGACCAAGGTCATCAAGAAGCTGGGCGGCGGTGTGCGCCTCGCACTGGCGCAGTATCGTGAACTGGCGGCGTTCTCGCAATTTGCATCGGACCTCGACGAGGCCACCCGCAAGCAGCTGGAGCGCGGTCAGCGCGTCACCGAGCTGATGAAACAGAAGCAGTATTCGCCGTTGTCGGTTGCCGACATGGCGGTATCGCTGTTCGCGGCCGACCAGGGCTACCTCGACGATGTCGATCTCAACAAGGTGGTGGATTTCGAGCATGCACTGCACGCCTACATGCGCGCCAGCCACGGGGGCCTGCTGGACACGATCAACCAGTCCGGTGACTACAATGACGAGATCGAAGCCGGCCTGAGAGGCGCGGTAGAGGATTTCAAGGCCACCGGCACCTGGTAGGCGGCAGACACGGGATAACGACATGGCAGGCGCAAAGGAAATACGCAGCAAGATTGCGAGCATCAAGAACACGCAGAAGATCACCAAGGCGATGGAAATGGTGGCTGCGAGCAAGATGCGCAGGGCGCAGGAACGCATGCTGGCGACACGTCCGTATGCGGCGAAGATCGGCAACGTCATCGCCCACCTTTCCCACGCGCACCCGGAATACCATCATCCCTACCTGGCCGAGCGTGAGGTGAAGCGTGTCGGGCTGATCGTCATTTCCACCGACCGCGGTCTGTGCGGCGGCCTGAACATCAACCTGTTCAAGAAAGTCATTGCCAGCATGAAAGAGTGGGATGCGGCCGGCCTGAAAATCGACCTGACACTCATCGGCAGCAAGAGCAACGCCTTCTTCAAGCGCATGGGCGGCAACATCCGCGCAACGGCAACGCACCTGGGTGATGCGCCATCCATGGTCGAACTGATCGGCACCGTCAAGATCATGCTCGACGCCTACGAGGCCGGGGAGATCGACCGGCTGTATCTGTCGCACAATCAGTTCGTAAACACCATGACGCAGAGCCCCGTAATAAAACAGCTGATTCCGGTCAGCGGCGAGGCCGATTCCGAGGCACTGAAGACGCACTGGGACTATATCTACGAGCCCGATTCCGTACCCGTCATGGATGCCCTGATGATCCGCTACATTGAATCGCTGGTCTACCAGAGCGTGGTCGAGAACGTCGCCTGTGAAATGGCCGCGCGCATGGTTGCGATGAAGTCCGCTACCGACAACGCCGGTGATCTGATCAACGAATTGCAGCTGATCTACAACAAGGCTCGCCAGGCGGCGATTACACAGGAAATTTCGGAAATCGTCAGCGGTGCCGCGGCGGTTTAACTGCAGATACAAAATTAAAGATACAAGATACAAGAAAAATGCATATTCTTTTCTCCTGTATCTTTAATCTTGTATCTGATTTTCAGAGGAAATCATCATGAGTGCTGGCAACATTGTGGAAATTATCGGTGCTGTCGTCGACGTGGAATTTCCGCGCGACAGCGTGCCGAAGGTCTATGACGCCCTGAAGGTCGGCGATGCCGGCCTCACACTGGAAGTGCAGCAGCAGCTCGGTGACGGCGTGGTGCGCACCATTGCCATGGGATCCACCGACGGTGTGCGGCGCGGCCTTGAGGTGCTCAATACCGGCGCACCGATTACCGTGCCGGTGGGTGAGAAGACACTCGGACGCATCATGGACGTCCTGGGCAATCCGGTCGACGAGGCCGGTGATATCGGTGCAGAGGTCAGCCTGCCCATACACCGCACGGCACCCACCTATGCGGAGCAGGCCGCGACGCTGGAAATTCTCGAAACCGGCATCAAGGTCATCGACCTGGTGATGCCGATCGTCAAGGGCGGCAAGGTCGGCCTGTTCGGCGGCGCCGGCGTGGGCAAGACCGTGACGCTGATGGAGCTGATCCGCAACATCGCCGTCGAGCACTCCGGCTACTCGGTGTTCGCCGGTGTCGGCGAGCGTACCCGCGAAGGCAACGATTTCTACCACGAGATGAGGGAAGGCGGCGTTATCGACAAGGTGTCGCTGGTGTACGGTCAGATGAACGAGCCGCCCGGCAACCGCCTGCGTGTCGGCCTGACCGGCCTGACCATGGCCGAATACTTCCGCGACGAAGGCCGTGATGTGCTGATGTTTATCGACAACATCTACCGTTACACGCTGGCCGGTACCGAGGTGTCGGCACTGCTCGGCCGCATGCCCTCCGCGGTGGGTTACCAGCCGACGCTGGCCGAGGAAATGGGCGTCCTGCAGGAGCGTATTACCTCGACCAAGACCGGTTCGATTACCTCGTTCCAGGCCGTGTATGTGCCGGCGGACGACCTCACCGACCCGTCGCCTGCCACCACCTTCGCCCACCTGGACGCCACGCTGGTGCTGTCCCGCCAGGTGGCCGAGCTGGGTATCTATCCGGCCGTCGACCCGCTTGATTCCACGTCGCGAATTCTCGATCCGAACGTGGTTGGCGCCGACCACTACGACACCGCACGCGCGGTGCAGGGTACGCTGCAGCGCTACAAGGAACTGAAAGACATCATCGCCATCCTCGGCATGGATGAACTGTCAGAGGAAGACAAGCAGGTCGTGACGCGCGCGCGCAAGATCCAGCGTTTCCTGTCGCAGCCGTTCTTCGTCGCCGAGACATTTACCGGCACGCCGGGCAAATATGTCTCACTGAAAGACACCCTGGTCGGCTTCAAGGGTATCGTCAATGGTGAGTACGACGACCTGCCGGAACAGGCGTTCTACATGGTCGGCGGTATTGAAGAGGCCGTCGAGAAGGCCAAGACGCTGTAAGGCAGCAAAGAGACGAGACTATGGCAATGACCCTGCATGTTGATATCGTCAGCGCCGAGGCGGAAATCTTTTCCGGCACGGCGACGATGGTATTCGCGCCCGCCGAGATGGGCGAGGTCGGCATCTCGCCGCGGCATACCCCGTTGCTGACACGGCTGAAGCCGGGCGAAGTGCGAGTCCAGACAAACGAGGGTGAAGAAAAGTCGTTTTACGTTTCCGGCGGCATGCTGGAAGTGCAGCCGCATATCGTGACCGTGCTTGCCGATACCGCGATCCGTGCGGACAGTCTTGACGAGGCCCAGGCGCTGGAGGCCAAGGAGCGCGCAGAAAGACTGCTGATTGACAAGTCTGCTGACGTCGATTATGCCAAGGCGCAGGCCGAGCTGGCCGAGTCCATGGCCCAGCTGGCAACCATACGCAAACTGCGCGAAAAGTCGAAATGACCGAACAGTTCATCGGCAGCGGCAAGGTCGTTTCGTTTACCTATTCGATTGTTGACGAGGCAGGCGAAATCATCGAGCAGTCCGATCTTCCGATCAGCTATGTCCATGGCGGCCAGCATGACCTGTTCGAAAAGGTCGAGGAAGAGCTGGAGGGTGCGGTCATCGGCGATACCGTCGAGGTTTCGCTGACACCCGAGGAAGGCTTCGGGCCACATGATCCCGGCCTGACCTACACGGACAGCCTG
Organism: Halobacteria archaeon; assembly: GCA_013041945.1. Taxonomy (GTDB): domain Bacteria; phylum Pseudomonadota; class Gammaproteobacteria; order UBA9214; family UBA9214; genus UBA9214. Next base: position 675 of record JABDRC010000260.1, on the reverse strand, counting down.
GACAGCGTGCCACCCGAGTTTCACCGCATCGGCGCCGAGGTGGAGATGGTCAATGACCAGGGCGATGCAAAGACCTTCGTCGTGACGCGGATCGAGGACGGCAAGCTGACCGTGGACGGCAATCACCCGATGGCCGGCAAGGTCATTACCTTCCATATCCTTGTCACGGACATTCGGGATGCCACCGACGAGGAAATGGCCAATGGCGTCGAGCCCATGGCCATGCCGGTTCTGCACTGACAAGCCTTGTTCGGGGACAGTTCCCGGATCACTGTTGTATTTCCGCAAGATGCACTGACCGGAAAACGGGGCCTGTCCCCGGTTCTTCCATGCTATATTCCCCGCATTCCAGTTCGGTCGTTTCCAGTCGATATCACCAAGTAGCGACAACCGGTAACCTGTATCTATGAGCCTGAGCATCATCATTCTCGCTGCCGGCAAGGGCACACGCATGCGCTCGGACCTGCCAAAAGTACTGCACAAGCTGGGCGGTCGCCCGCTGTTGTGGCATGTCCTGCAAACGGCACAGCAGTTCACTGATGCACGTATCCACGTGGTCATAGGACACCGGGCCAGTGAGGTGCAGGAGTCCTTCAGCGCTGCCGATGTCGAGTGGGTCGTGCAGGACAAACAACTCGGTACCGGACACGCCGTGGCACAGGCCATGCCGGGTAT
>JABDRC010000256.1 GCA_013041945.1 Halobacteria archaeon | reverse complement strand
GTTGCCGTCATCGCGACAGGCAAAGTCCACGCCCAGCGCCTGCCAGTCCGCACCCAGCCGCTGTGCCGTTTGCCGCAGACTTGCCGGCGGCCGGGGATCCGAGCACACGGCCGGTCGTCCGCGGCGGAAGATACCGGCCTTCTCGCGACCGATGGCCTCGCGGTCGTCGCCCAGCCACTCGCTGTGATCGATGCCGATGGCGGTCACCAGGGCCACGTCAGCGTCGATGATATTCACTGCATCCAGCCGGCCGCCCATGCCGACCTCGAGGAGGATGAGGTCAGGCTGCCCGGCGCGGAAGATATCGAGGGCGGCCAGCGTGCCGAACTCGAAATAGGTCAGCGAAATCCCGTCCCGCGCCGCATCGATACGCGCAAACGAAGCGCACAGCAGCGCATCATCGACAGGCTTGCCGTCCACGCTGATGCGTTCGTTGTAGGCAAGCAGGTGCGGGGAGGTATAGACGCCGGTGTGATACCCGGCCGCCCGGTAGACGGCATCCAGCATGGCGACACTGGAGCCCTTCCCGTTGGTGCCGCCGACGGTGATGACGGTCGCGCCGGGTGCCAGCAGGTCCAGTCGCCGGGCCACCGCGGCGACCCGCTCCAGGCCGAGGTCGATCGGGTCCGGGTGCAGCGTTTCCTGCCAGTGGAGCCAGTCCCCGAGATTGTCAAAACGCGGCACGGGACGGTGTATGCGGATCGCCGCGGTCGTCAGGCCCCGGTGGCTGCCCGGCCGTTCAGCATGCCAAGGATATTGGCGATGCGGTCGCTCATTTCACGCCGGTCGATGATCATATCGATAGCGCCGTGTTCGAGCAGAAACTCGCTGCGCTGGAAACCCTCGGGCAGCGTCTCCCGCACAGTCTGCTCGATCACCCGCGGCCCGGCGAAGCCGATCAGCGCCTTTGGTTCGGCGATATTGATATCGCCAAGCATCGCAAAGCTGGCGGACACACCGCCCATGGTCGGGTCGGTCAGCACGGAAATATAGGGTATGCCGGCCTCCGACAGCCTTGCCAGTACGGCGCTGGTCTTGGCCATCTGCATCAGGGAGAACAGGGCTTCCTGCATGCGTGCACCGCCGCTGGCGGAAAAACAGATCAGCGGCCGTTTTTCCTGCAGGCATATTTCGGCCGCACGTACGAAGCGCTCGCCGACAACCGCGCCCATGGAGCCGCCCATGAAACGGAACTCGAATGCCACGGCCATCACCGGCAGACCTTGCAGGGTACCGCGCATGGCCACCAGTGCATCGGTCTCGCCGGTTGCCTTTTGCGCAGCCGTCAGGCGATCACGGTACTTCTTGCTGTCCCTGAACTTGAGGACATCCACCGGCTCCAGCCCGGTGCCGATTTCCTCGGTCGAATCATCATCGAGAAACTGGCCGAGGCGCTGGCGCGCACCGATGCGCATGTGATGGCTGCACTTGGGACAGACATCACGGTTGCGCTCGAGCTCCGAACGGTACAGCACAGCACTGCAACCGTCGCACTTGACCCACAAGCCCTCGGGCACAGTGCGCTTGTTGCCGCCGACGGTGCGGATTTTCGAGGGCACGAGTTTGCTGAACCAGCTCATATTATGAATTGTACATGGTCGGGGTAAACGGATGAAATGCCGCCGCGCACTACCCGGCAGCGTCGATGGCGGTACGCAGCTCGGCGAGCTTGTCCGACAGGGCGGGTGCGATGGCCTCGGGCTGATCGGCCAGTTCGGCAATCCGGTTGACGAGCACGCTGCCGACCACGACGGCATCGGCAATCCCGGCCACCGCCGCAGCTGACTCTGCATCACGGATACCGAAGCCCACGCCGACCGGCAGGTCTGTGTGCCTGCGCAGCTCGCCGACCTTCTCCGCCACCGAGGCGACATCAAGGCGATTCGCGCCCGTCACACCCTTGAAAGACACATAGTAGAGAAACCCGCTGGCGGATTCGCCGACCAGGCGGATCCTGCTGACATCACTGGTCGGCGCCAGCAGATAGATTGTATCGATATCCCGATCGCGCAATGCCGCCGTCAGATCAACCGCCTCCTCCGGAGGCATATCCACCGTCAGCACCCCGTCGACACCGGCGGCCGCCGCCGCTTCGGCAAACGCCGCATAGCCCCATACCTCGATCGGGTTGAGATAGCCCATCAGGATGACCGGTGTGTCGGCATCCTTCCGGCGGAATGCCTGCACCATTTCGATCACCTGGTGCAGGGTGACATGGTGTGCCAGCGCACGTTCACAGGCGGCCTGGATGACCGGGCCGTCGGCCATGGGGTCGGAAAACGGCACGCCGATCTCCAGCAGGTCGGCACCGGCATCGACCAGCGCATGCAACAACGGCACCGTGACATCCGGTTGCGGGTCGCCGGCCGTGATATACGGGATCAGCGCCTTGCGCTGTTGCCGCTTCAGTTCCGCAAAACGTTTCTCGATACGGCTCATAATTCAGTCCCTTCCAGCGCAGCGACGGTATACACATCCTTGTCGCCCCGCCCGGACAGGTTGACGACGATCGACTGGTCTCGACTCATGGTGGCCGCCAGCTTGACCGCGTAGGCCAGCGCGTGACTGGTCTCAAGCGCCGGCAGGATACCTTCGGTGAGGTTCAGCTGATGAAAGGCCTGCAGCGCCTCGGTATCCGTCACCGCCACGTAGGTCGCCCGACCGGTGTCCTTGAGCCAGGCATGCTCGGGACCCACGCCGGGGTAATCCAGTCCGGCCGAGACCGAGTGTGTTTCGGTGATCTGCCCGTCGTTGTCTTCCATCAGGTAGGTACGATTGCCATGCAGGACGCCGGGTTTGCCGGCGCATAGCGGTGCCGCATGCCGGCCGGTCTCGATGCCGTCACCTGCCGCCTCGACACCATGCAGCTGTACCCCGGCGTCATTGATAAAGGGGTAAAAAAGACCAATGGCGTTGGATCCGCCACCGACACAGGCGACCAGGGCATCCGGGAGCCGGCCGGTCATTTCCAGCATCTGTTGTTTTGCCTCGCGGCCGATCACCGCCTGGAAATCACGCACCATGGCGGGATACGGGTGGGGACCGGCAACCGTGCCGATGATATAGAAGGTCGTATCCACATTCGTGACCCAGTCACGCAGGGCCTCGTTGAGCGCGTCCTTCAGCGTTTTCGAGCCGGAACCGACGGCCACCACGTCCGCACCCAGCAGGCGCATGCGATACACATTGATCGCCTGGCGCCGGATATCTTCCTCGCCCATGTAGACGACACACTCCATGCCGAGACGTGCCGCGACCGTCGCGGACGCCACCCCGTGCTGCCCGGCACCGGTCTCGGCGATCACGCGCTGCTTGCCCATGCGCTGCGCCAGCAATGCCTGGCCGACGGTATTGTTGATCTTGTGGGCGCCGGTATGGTTGAGGTCTTCGCGCTTCAGGTAAATTTGCGCACCGCCGGCCACCTCGGTCAGGCGCTGCGCAAAATACAGCGGCGACGGCCGGCCGACAAAGTGCGCCAGGTCGCTGTCCAGTTCCGCCATGAACTCCGCATCATGCAGATATTTACGGTAGGCATCGTTCAGCTCGTTCAGCGGCGGCATCAGGGTTTCCGCGACGAAACGACCGCCGTAGATACCGAAATGGCCCGCCTCATCGGGCAACGCGCCCGTCTCCGGCTGCTCAGCCTTGTACATCTGTTCCACCACTTTGCACTCCTGTCATGAATTCACTGATTTTCGCCGTCGACTTGATACCCGGTGCAGACTCCACACCGCTGCTGACATCGACACCGAAGGGCCGGACGCGGCGCACGGCCGCGGCGACGTTGTCGGGTGTGAGTCCGCCGGCAAGGATCAGCGGCCGGTCGACCTGTGGCGGCACATGGTCCCAGTCAAACGTCTCGCCGCCGCCTCCGCGGGTCTGTGGCTGCCAGGCATCCAGCAGAAAACCGGCGGCATCCGGATAATCATCCATCACGGCCTGCAGGTCGGTGTCCGCCTGCATGGCCACCGACTTGATAAACGGCATACCCCAGGCGCTGCACTCGGTGTTGCTTTCCCGGCCATGGAACTGCAGCAGGCCAAGCGGAACCTGCGCCAGCGTCGCCTCGATTGTAGCAGGGGCGGCATCGACGAACAGGCCGGTCACTGTCACAAACGGTGCCACGGACAGGGCAATGTCCCGCGCGATCCCGGTACCAATATAGCGCGGACTGGGGGAATAAAACACCAGACCGAGGGCATCGGCACCGCAGGCACACACGGCCTCGGCATCCTGTCGGCGGGTAATCCCGCATATTTTCACCCGGGTTCGCATCCGCATCAGGTCCCTGGATCAGGCAGATTTATTAATGTAACAGAATCGGGCTGCCAGGAGTGCGCGGCGGCGCTAGCCGAACACGGGCAGGCGGTATTTCGCGGGCAGCCGGAACACCGGGTCGTAACCGACATGCACGAGGTACAGGCCATCGGGGGGTGCATTGACCCCGCTCAATGTCCGGTTGCGTGCCTGCAGCACCTCGGCCGCCCAGTCGACTGCCTGCTCGCCGCGACCGATGGCCAGCAGGACACCGGCGATACAGCGGACCATGTGATGCAGAAAGGCGTTCGCCTCGACATCGATGTACACGCAGTCCCCGGAGCGGGTGACATCGAGCCGGACGATCCTCCGCCGCGGGCTTTTTGCCTGGCAGCCGGCAGCACGAAAGGAGGTAAAGTCATGTTCGCCGACCAGCGCACCGGTCGCCGCCTGCATGCGCGCATGATCCAGCGGGCGGTGCTCGTGGCAGACCCTGCGCCTCAGTATGGCGCTTGCAAGCGGCCGGTTGAGAATGATGTAGCGGTAGCTTCGGCGCCGCGCCGAGAAACGGGCATGAAAGCTCTCGTCGACGCGCGCTGACCACTGCATGCGGATATCATGCGGCAGGTTGGCATTTGCCCCGCGCACCCAGTTGGCATCGCTGCGCAGGGCATTGCTGTCGAAGTGCACGACCTGGGCCGTTGCATGCACGCCGGTATCAGTGCGTCCGGCGCAGACCACGTGGACCGGGTGGTCCGCCACCACCGACAGGCCTTCTTCCACCCTGCCCTGTACGGTCATGCCGCTTGCCTGGCGCTGCCAGCCGTAATAGGCAGAGCCGTCGTATTCAATACCCAGGGCGATTCTCATACAGCAGGTGTGATCGGGTGACAGCTGAAGGGAGACAGGTAATCAGGGCGCGGAAAGCCGTCCGGGGCGAATATGACAAGGCGCAGGACCTCGCCCCGGCCGTGCACAGATGGCGTCAGAGCACGCTCGACGCCAGCGCGACGGGACTCAGGCAAGGTTTGATATTATGTTTTCCGCTTCCTCTTTCTGCTCGGCATTGCCTTCCTCGATGACCTCGCCCAGGATGCTGCGAGCGCTGTCCGCGTCGTCCATATCGATGTAGGCACGCGCCAGGTCGAGCTTGGTCGTCATCTCGTCGACGTTTTCCAGCAGGCCTTCGCCGGCATCCTCTTCATCGCTGCCGGCGGTGTCGAGCGAGAACTCGATGGTGTTCGTGTCCTGCGTGTCTGAGACGGCTGATTCGGACTGCGGACTGGCCTGCTCGAGGCCGGACAGGTCCATATCGAATTCCGCAGTCTCCTCCACAGCGGCCGGCGCACCGCCGCCGTAAAGCGCGTTCTGCGGTGACAGGGCCAGCCCCATGGCAGATACTTTTTCCCAGTGGTTGTCAGCCGCGCCGAACATTTCATGGAAAGCCGCGGCTGCCTGGTCGAAGGCAGCAGCATTGCCGGCGGAATGATAGACCTCCAGCAGTTTCATACGCGCATCGACATTATCCGGCCGTGTTTGCAGGGCCGAGAGCAGTACATCCTCGGCCTGCTGGATGCGGCCGTAAGCGAGGTAGACATCCGCCTCGGTGACCGGATCACTGTCGATGTCATGATCTGTTTCCTGGTCCGGTTCGCTTTCCTCCACAACCGGCTCATCGATCGCCACTTCGGGGACCGTCACCACGGAGCCGCGCCCTGCCACACCGGCAAGCTGATGTTCCATGGTAAATTCGTCGTCCAGGGTGTCTTCACCGGCACGGAAGCGTCGCACTGCCCAGACGATGCCACCGAGCAGCAGGACCATAATGACACCCAGTCCGGCAAACATCGGGTTGTCCACCAGGCGGTTGTATAGTCCCGTCAGCCGCTCCATCAGGGGGTTGGTTATCCCCGTGAGCCACTCCATCCAGCCCTGAACCGGCGTTGTTTCCGTATCGACCGGAGCGGCAGCGTCAGCGACCGCCTCGTCCATCTGGACTTGCTGCGCGTCGGCCTCGGACCCGCTCCCGGCGATTGCATCCGGCTCTCTCCCGGCGGTCTGCTCCATGGCCGCATTCGGCTGCATGTCATCCGCGGCAATGTTTTGCTGCAATCGGGCGAGTTCGTCATCCTTCAGCTCCAGCAGGCGCCGCATCGTGGTGACCTGTTCTTCCAGCTCGCCGACACGGGATTGCAACTCCTGCGACTGCGCCCGCTCGGCCGCCACTTCCTCGGCCGCCAGTGCCAGCCGCTGCTGTGTATCCTTGCTGTCGCCCGCTCCACCGGTCAACGGGTCGCCCGGCGCTGCAGCGCCGCTGACAGCGTCCTCTTCCGGCGCCGTCAGCTGCAGACGCGTGCTGATTTCCGCGGCAGCAGCGGCAGCGGGTGATGAATCTGTTGCGGCTGTCGCAGAGTCTTCTGCGTCGCCGGTCGACTGTGTTGCCAGCGCGGTTGCGGTGCTTGTCTGGTCCTGTCCGCCTTTCCACTCGGCATACTGGCGGCGGGATTCCGCGGATGCCTCACGCCGGCTCAAAGTGGTAATTTCATCCCGCGATGGTACCGTCAGCGTTACGCCTTCAAGCAGCCGGTTGATGTTGTTGCCCTCAAACGCCCGCGGATTGGCGCGCTGCAATGCCAGCATCATCTGCTCGATCGATATGCCGTCGTCGGGACGCAGGCGTTTGGCGATTGACCACAGCGTTTCACTGCGACGGACCGGTCCGTAACTGTCTGGCGCGGATCGAGGTGCCGTGCTGACGGTAGCCGGGGCTGCCAGCGGACGTCTGGCCGGCGCAACGGTTGCCGGGGCACGGGGTGCCGGCGCCGGTGTCGCCGACCGGCTCACGGGTGCAGCCGGGGCCACCGGGGTCGCCGGCATGGTGACCGGCGGGTCGACGAGCACAGTGTACTGGCGCAACAGGCGTCCGCGCGGCCAGTCCAGTTCGAGCAAGAATTCGAGGTAAGGCTCGCGCACCAGCGCATCGCTGGTGACTCGAACGATCGTTTTACCGGACGCGTCCTTTTGCAGGGTGAAAGTGAAATCGGCCAGGATCGCAGCCTTGGTCATGCCGACGCGTTTATGGTCCTGCAGCGTGGCCAGGGAAACGCGGATATCGTCCATGTTGGTTGTCGAGGCCGACGTCAGTTCAATCACGGCATCCATCGGCTGATTGAGCGCCGAACGCATATCGATATCACCCAGTCCGAGTGCGAATGCCTGCGGGCAGATCGAGACCAGCAGCAATGCTGCAGCGACAACCGATTTTCTGAACATACCTATATATCCCCTCGTTTAAGGTTATGCGTTGAATCAGGTACCAGTACAGCTGACTGCGTGGTTGCAGACTATAGCCTAGAAATGGTTTTTCACCAATATTTCAGCAATCTGGATACTGTTAAGGGCAGCACCCTTGCGCACGTTATCGGCGACCACCCACAGGTCTAAACCCCTCGGATGGGAGATATCCTCACGGATCCTGCCCACGTAGACCGGATCGTGCGTTGCGCCTTCGGTCACCGCGGTCGGATAGCCGCCATCGCAGTGTTCATCCATGACCACCACACCGGGCGCCTGTTCAAGCAGTTCACGCGCCCGCGCGGCCGGGAGCTTGTCACGCGTCTCGATATGCAGCGCCTCGGAATGGCCGTAGAACACCGGGATGCGGACCGCTGTCGGATTGACCCGGATGGACTCGTCACCCATGATCTTGCGGGTCTCCCACACCATTTTCATCTCTTCCTTGGTGTAACCGTTGTCCTGGAACACATCGATATGCGGCAGCGCGTTGAACGCGATCTGCTTGGGGTAGACCTTCGCCTCCACCGGCTGGCCATTCAGCAGCCCGGCTGTCTGGGCGGCCAGTTCCTCGATGGCCTCCTTGCCCGTACCGGACACGGCCTGGTAGGTGCACACGTTGATGCGCTCGATGCCGGCTGCATCGTGAAGCGGCTTCAGCGCCACCAGCATCTGGATGGTGGAACAGTTCGGATTGGCAATGATGCCGTGGCGGGTGTAGTCGGCAATGGCCTGCGGATTGACTTCCGGGACGACCAGCGGAATTTCGTCGTCGTAACGGAACTGCGAGGTGTTGTCGATCACCACACAGCCGGCTGCCGCCGCGATCGGTGCATACTTCGCCGAGATCGAGGCACCGGCCGAGAACAGGCCGATACGGACCTTGCCGAAATCGAAACCGTCCAGGTCCTCGACTGTCAGGTGTGTGCCGCTGAAGGGTATTTTCTTTCCGGCAGAGCGTGCACTGGCCAGCGGGTACACCTTGCCGGCCGGGAACCTGCGCTGCTCGAGGATCTCCAGCATGGTCTCGCCAACCGCGCCGGTTGCGCCCACCACGGCCACATCGTATGTATCTGACATCATTCGGTACCTGTTAACGGTTTACTGTGCTGCCCGCAGCGCTGCGACCACAGCGTCGCCCATGGCGGATGTACTGACCGCCTGTTCGCCGGCCGCTGCAATATCCGCTGTTCGCAGTCCCCTGTCCAGCACGTCGCCGACGGCCGTCTCGACCCGGCTTGCGAGAGCGGCTTCATCGAGACTGTAGCGCAGCAGCATCGCAACCGACAGGATGGTCGCCAGCGGGTTGGCGACGCCCTGACCGGCGATATCCGGCGCCGACCCGTGGATCGGTTCGTACATGCCCTTGCCGCTCGCATCGAGCGAGGCCGACGGCAACATGCCGATCGAACCGGTCAGCATGGCGGCGGCGTCGGAAAGAATATCACCAAACATGTTGGACGTGACCATCACGTCAAACTGTTTGGGTGCGCGCACCAGCTGCATGGCTGCATTGTCGACGTACATGTGCGACAGTTCAACGTCCGGATAGTCACCCGCCAGCCGGTTCATCACCTCACGCCAGAGTTCACTGCACTCCAGTACGTTCGCCTTGTCCACCGAGCACAGGCGGCCGGCGCGCTTTTGCGCGATAGCGAAGGCCGAGCGACCGATGCGTTCGATTTCATGCTCGCTGTAGAGCAGCGTGTTGAAGCCTTCCCGCTGGCCATCGTCGCGCCGGCGGATACCGCGCGGCTGACCGAAATAGATACCACCGGTCAGTTCACGCACGATCATCAGGTCGAGGCCGCTGACGATTTCCGCCTTGAGGGTGGAGGCACCGGCCAGTTGCGGATAGAGAATGGCCGGGCGCAGATTGGCAAACAGGCCCAGTTCGGCACGCAGGGCCAGCAGCGCCTGTTCAGGCCGCAGCGCGCGTTCCAGGCCGTCCCATTGCGGGCCACCGACCGAGCCCAGCAGGATGGCATCGGCCGCCCTGGCCAGTGCCAGGGTGGCGTCCGGCAGCGGGTGACCCTCCGCCTCATAGGCGGTACCCCCCACACGGGCGTGTTCGAATTCCGCATCGAAACCGCAGCCGGCGCGCAATTCCGCCAGCACCTTTTCCGCCTCGGCCACAATCTCGGGGCCGATTCCATCGCCCGGAAGAATCGCTATTTTAAGAGACATATCATTATCTTGTGTAGTTTTCCTGTTACTGTTTATCAAACAACCACGGGGCCGCCTCGCGGTGCCGGTCCTCGAACGCGCGGATGGCGTCTGCCTGTTGCAGGGTCAGGCCGATATCGTCGAGACCGCGCAGCAGGCAGTCCTTGCGAAAGGGCTCGATGTCGAAATCGATGGCGCCCTGGTCGGGTGTCACGATCTGCTGAGCCTGCAGGTCGACCGTCAGGGCATAGCCGGGCGTCGCCACGGTCGCCGTGAACAGGGCCTCGACCGTGTCCGCCGGCAACACGACCGGCAGCACGCCGTTCTTGAAGCAGTTGTTGAAAAAGATATCCGCAAACGACGGCGCAATCACCACGCGGAAGCCCTGATCCAGCAGCGCCCACACCGCGTGTTCCCGCGACGAGCCACAGCCGAAGTTTTCCCGCCCCAGCAGGATCACCGCACCCCGGTAACGTGGCTGGTTCAGCACGAAATCGGGATTCAGCGGTCGCGTGCTGTTGTCCATGCCGGGTTCGCCGTGGTCAAGGTAGCGCCATTCGTCGAACAGGTTCGGGCCGAAGCCGCTGCGCTTGATCGATTTCAGGAACTGCTTCGGGATGATCGCGTCGGTATCGACGTTGGGTCGATCAAGCGGCGCGGCCAGCCCGGTTACGGTGTCAAATTTTTCCATTGGCAAGCTTGCCGGACATCAGTCCAGCTCCTCGGCGGCGTTGGCAAAATGGCCTTTCACGGCGGCCACGGCGGCCATCACCGGGCTGACCAGGTGGGTGCGCCCGCCCTGCCCCTGGCGCCCCTCGAAATTCCTGTTGGAGGTCGACGCACAGCGGTCGCCCGGTTGCAGGCGGTCCGCGTTCATGGCGAGACACATCGAACAGCCCGGCTCGCGCCACTCGAAGCCGGCCGCGGTAAACAGGGTATGCAGACCTTCCGCCTCGGCCTGCTGTTTGACCAGGCCGGAGCCCGGCACCACCAGTGCCTGCTTGATACCGGCATGTACCCGGCGCCCGCGAATGGCACTGGCGGCCGCCCGCAGGTCCTCGATGCGGGCATTGGTACAGGACCCGATGAACACATGATCGGGCCGGATCGAGCTGATCGGCGTACCTGGCTGCAGGTCCATGTAGGCCAGCGCCCGGCGCATACCGTCACGCCTGACACTGTCCGCTTCGTCGTCCGGGTCGGGCACCACCCCGTTGATGTCTGCAACCATCTCCGGTGAAGTACCCCAGGTGACCTGCGGTGCCAGCTGTGCCGCGTCCAGGGTCACCGTGCGGTCGAACGCGGCATCGGCATCACTGTGCAGGCCGGACCAGGCCGTCACCGCCCGCTCCCACAACGCGCCGGACGGGGCATACGGCCGGCCGGCCAGGTATTCGATCGTGGTGTCATCCACCGCAACCATGCCGGCGCGCGCACCGGCCTCGATCGCCATGTTGCAGACCGTCATGCGGCCTTCCATGCTGAGGGACTGCAGCGTGCTGCCGGTGAATTCGATCGAGTAGCCGGTACCGCCGGCCGTACCGATCCGCCCGATAATGGCCAGCACCACGTCCTTGGCCGACACGCCGGGCGCCAGTGCACCCTCCACGCGGATTTGCAGGCTGCCGGTCTTTTTCAGGATCAGGCACTGCGTGGCCAGCACATGTTCCACGTCCGACGTGCCGATGCCGAAGGCCAGTGCGCCGAACGCGCCGTGCGTCGAGGTATGCGAATCGCCGCATACCACGGTCATGCCCGGCAGGGTGGCGCCCTGCTCGGGGCCGATGACATGCACAATGCCCTGGCGCGGATCGAGCATCGCAAATTCGGTGATGCCGTACTCGGCACAGTTCCGGTCCAGCGTCTCGACCTGCAGCCGCGATACCGGGTCCGCAATCCCTGCCGTGCGGTCGGTCGTCGGCACGTTGTGGTCCGGCACCGCCAGGATCGAGCGGGTACGCCACGGTTGGCGGCCGGCGAGACGCAGGCCCTCGAAGGCCTGTGGCGAGGTCACCTCGTGGACCAGGTGACGGTCGATATAGATCAGCGCCGTCCCGTCCCCGTCCTCGCGCACCAGGTGAGCATTCCACAGTTTGTCGTACAGGGTCTTGCCTGACATCAGCGACTACCGGTCATTCGAACAGGTGAAAATTAATTATATTGGGATATGCTGAACGAAGCTATCCAGGAACGCCGCTGTCCGGTACGCCGCGGATGCCGAAATAAACCACGGCGGTCGCAACCAGGCTGATCGCCGCGGCCAGCAGGTACATGGCCTGGGGACCGATTCCCGTCCACAGATAACCGCTGACCAGGCTGCCGGCCGCACCCCCTGCGCCGAAGCTGATACTGCTGTACAGCGCCTGCCCGCGCCCCTGGTGGGCCCCGGTGAACAGCATGTGGATCATGAAGATGGCAACGGCATGATAGAGGCCGAAGCTGGCCGCGTGCAGCGTCTGGGCGAACACGATGACGAGCGGGTAGTCGACAAAACCGGCTATCAACAACCAGCGCAACAGGGTCAGGCAGACGGCGACCAGCAACAGCCGGCGCGCACCGAAGCGCGGCAGCAGCATCGGCATCAACAGGAATGCACCGATCTCGGCCACCACACCGAGCGCCCACAACTGGCCGACAAAGGCAGTCGAATAACCGGCATCCCCGAGATACAGGGTATAAAAGGCGTAGTACGGTCCATGGCTGGCCTGCATCAGAAAACAGACCGTCAACAGCGACAGCACCAGCGGACGCTGCAGTACCTGCCGCAATGGCTGCTGTTCCAGCGGCAGGTGTCCGGCCGCCGACTCCGGTACGGCAATGCTGCTGATCCATATCAGCACAAACAGGGCCAGCACGATCGCGGGCAGCAGGCCGATACCCCAGGCATCGAGCAGCGGACCGAGCAGTGCGACCGTGATGATGAAACCGACCGAACCCCATAGCCGAATGCCGCTGTAGCGGTGCGTCTCGTTACCGAGGTGGGTCATGGTGGTTGCCTCGAACTGTGGCAACGCTGCATTCCAGAAGAAACTGAAGGCCGTCATCACACCGGCCAGCCACCAGTAGCTGCTGCCGAGATAGACGCCGGCAAACGCGATCACCGCCAGCAGCGAGGCCATGCGCACGATCGCCATGCGCTGACCGGTGTGATCGGCAATCCAGCCCCAGACATTGGGTGCCACGATCTTGGTGGCGAGCAGGATGGCGATCAGCTGGCCGATTTGCGTGACGTCGAAGCCGAGCGACTTCAGGTACAGACCCCAGTACGGGACCAGCGCGCCCAGCGCGGCAAAATAGAACAGGTAAAAACCGGACAGTCGCCAGTAAATCATGGCATCAGCAGGGCGCGGCGGCAAAAGGCCGGCGGTTCAGTCGGCGGCGCTGGGCGGTACCACCGGCGTCGCTGAGGCGACGTCCATGTTCTGCGCGCGCTGGCGCAGCACGTGGTCCATGAGAACGATGGCCAGCATGGCCTCGGCGATCGGTGTCGCGCGGATGCCGACACACGGGTCATGGCGCCCGGTAGTGACGATCTCGACCGGCTTGCCCCCGATATCGATGGTCCGTCCCGGGATGCGAATGCTCGAGGTGGGCTTGAGGGCGATACTGGCGAGGATATCCTGGCCGCTGGAAATGCCCCCCAGCACCCCGCCCGCGTGATTGCCGATGAAGCCCGCCGGCGTCAGTTCGTCCCGATGCTCGGTGCCTTTCTGCACCACGCTGTCGAAGCCCGCGCCGATCTCGACGCCCTTGACGGCATTGATGCTCATCAGGGCATGGGCAATCTCGGCGTCCAGCCGATCGAAGATCGGCTCGCCCAGACCCGGCGGTATGCCGCTGGCCACCACGTTGACACGGGCACCGATGGAATCGCCTTCCTTGCGCAGCGCATCCATGTAGGCTTCCAGCTCGCTCACCCGCTCCGGGTCCGGACAGAAAAAAGGATTTTGACCGACGGCTGACCAGTCTTTCAGTTGCAGACTGATCGGTCCGAGTTGTGCCAGGTAACCACGAATCTGTATACCGTAGCGCTCGTCAAGATACTTGCGGGCAATCGCACCCGCCGCCACCCGCATGGCCGTCTCGCGGGCGGACGAGCGGCCGCCACCGCGATAGTCACGGAAGCCGTACTTTTGCTGGTAAGTATAGTCGGCATGCCCCGGACGGAAGCGGTCCATGATCTTCGTATAATCCCGGGAACGCTGGTCGGTATTGTGAATGATCATGCCGATCGGCGCGCCGGTGGTGCGGCCCTCGAACACGCCCGAAAGGATCTGCACTTCATCCGACTCGCGGCGCTGGGTGGTATGCCGCGACTTGCCGGGCTTGCGGCGGTCCAGGTCTCCCTGCAGGTCCGCCTCGGACAGTGCCAGCCCGGGCGGACAACCGTCGACGACACAGCCGAGCGCCGGCCCGTGACTCTCGCCGAAGCCGGTGACTGTGAACAATTTGCCGAAGGTATTCCCGGACATCCGGTTATTGTAACCATTACGGCCTGCCTGTTGCACCACCGGAGTCACTCGCCGTGCAATTGCAACGCTGAGAGCGGCGTCGCCTTGACACCCGCGGCCGGCTGCTAAAGGAGACCGCCGTGTGACCGATAGGCTTGCAGTAGGCCTATTTACGAACAGGGAGATCCATTGTGTCACACTCGCTTGCAGCCAAAGGGAACCAGGTTGGCAATTTCCTCGGGCATCCAATTGCAGAAAAGATCACGACGCGCAACGGCAACTATGTATTCGATCGCATCGCGGAAAACGTCGACGGCGAATTTCCGCTGAGCCAGCTGAACAAGGACGAGCTGCTGATCCGGCCAGGACTGATATACCGGCCCGACAAGTAGGCAGGGACGAAATCAGTCCCCCTCGACATCCAGGCCCAGCAGGTGGGTCTGGTTGATGTCATAAAACATCCGGATACAGGGCAGGTCGGCTTCCGAGTGCTGCCTTACCACGCGCATCATGGGCAGGTCCCGGCGTCCAAACTGGTAGCTGCCATCGCGCATTGACTCGCGCATCGTGTGCAACTCCCGCAACAGCACGTCCACATATTCCAGGTTGGTATCGATCTCGTCGATGTCGAAATTCTTCGCCTCGATAATATCCTGCAGCTCATCGATTGCCTGCTGCACCAGCGCGGCATACTGTTCACCGGTTTTTGGCCTGCTGCCCATTTTACATACTCCCCGTCTCAATCACCGGCAGCGCCGCGCCCGGCGGCCACCGCCTCGAACCCGGCCCGGTGTTCGATCAGCTGCCCGTGATCGAGCAGCAATACCCCGTCACCGCCATGTTCAAATTCCAGCCATACAAAGGGTATCGAGGGATACCGTTCAATCAATATCTCCCTGGTGTAACCGACCTCGACGACCAGGATGCCGCCCGGATTGAGGAAATCCGCTGCATCGCGGAGAATCCTGACAACGATATCCAGACCGTCGGCACCGGCCGCCAGACCGATACCGGGCTCGTGAAGAAACTCCGCTGCCAGGCCGGCGTACTCATCGAGCGGCACATACGGCGGATTCGCAACGATGATATCGTAACGGTCCGGCCCGAGCCCGCTGAACAGGTCCGCCTCGGCCAGCTGCACGCGCCCGTCCATATTATGCCGCCGGACATTGCCTGCGGCTACGGCCAGCGCCGCGGCCGAGATATCGGTCGCCGTGACCGTTGCGGCGGGAAACGCCCGGGCACAGGCAATGCCGATACAGCCACTGCCGGTACACAGATCGAGTATGGCCCCCACCCGGTCAGGGTCGATCCAGGGCATAAAATGCGCTTCGATCAGCTCCGCGACGGGTGAGCGCGGCACCAGCACCCGTTCATCCACATAAAACGGCATCCCGGCAAACCAGGCCTCGTTGATCAGGTAGGCGGCCGGCTTGCGGGTCGACATCCGCGCCTGCAACAGCGCCCTGGCGCGCTCGAGGTCTCGCCTGCCGGGCACCGTGTCCAGGACGCTGTCAGGCTGGTCGTAACCGATAGCAAGGGCATGCAGAACCAGTGCGGCGGATTCATCCAGGGCATTGTCGGTACCGTGTCCGTAAGCCAGTCCGTGCGCCTCGAACTGCCCGGCACCCCAGGCAATCAGGTCTCGTATGGTCATCGAATCACGCATCGATCCACCCGGCCTGACCACCTGCAAGGTGAATTGGCGGCAGCTCTGTGGAATAATCCCGGGCCATGCAACAGCGAAACTCCTTTATTCGAACCAAACTGATACCCGGCATCATTATCGGCGCACTCGCCATGGGCGCCGGCATATGGGTGGCCAGTCTGCTGACGAAGCACTCCCCCGTCGCCGATCCGCTGGCCGCGACGCGGTTCCCGGCGGCGCGCCCGGTACAGGCCTTCAGCCTGCTCGATCATAATGGCAATGTATTCGACAACGCGACGCTGGCCGGTCACTGGTCATTCCTGTTTTTCGGTTACACACATTGTCCGGACGTGTGCCCGACAACCATGTCGGTTCTGAACAGCGTGGCCCGGCGCCTGCAGGATGCCGGTGAAAATATTCGCTTCGTCATGGTCACCGTCGATCCCGAACGCGACACCCCCGAAAAACTCGGGCAATTCGTCACCTACTTCAACGGCAAATTTATCGGCGTAACCGGCAGCGAAACCGACCTGCAGCAGCTGACCAAACAGCTGGGTATCATGTTCATGCGGGTCAACGATGCGGATAATGCGGCCGGCTACCTGGTCGACCACACCGCCAGCGTATTCCTGTTCGACCCGGACGGCAACTACCATGCGGTGTTTTCACCGCCGCTGACCGCCGAGGCCATGGCCGGCGATTTCAGCATGATGGCCAGGGATTACCGGTGAGTCATCCGCGGTTTCGTACCGGGTTGCTGGCGGCCCTGCTGGGTGTGCTGTTACCCGTATTACCGGCCAGCGCAGAGATGGATCTCGTGGTCAGCGACGCCTGGGTCCGCGAGGCACCGCCCGGTGCCACGGTACTCGCCGGTTACCTGAAGATCACCAACCGCGGCACGGCGCACGCGACCGTTTCCGGCGTCTCTGCCGCCGATTTCAGTTCCGTTGAAATCCACCGGACAGTCATGGAAAACGGTATGGCGCGCATGCTGTCCGCCGAACAGCTGGAGATACCGGCCGGTGAGTCGTTCGTTCTCGAGCCGGGCGGCTACCACCTGATGCTGTTCAACCCGGCTCGGCCGCTGGCCGCCGGGGACAGCGTCGAGCTGCTGTTGCACGTCAGAGACGGGGCCTGCCTGGCCGTCGACGCGCCGGTGGCCCGCATGACCCTTGACCAGCACCCGTAGCCCCGGCCAGGGAACATCTCCGCTGCATGTCACGCACAGGCACCCGTTTGCTGGACCATCTGAAATCCTGGCCGCTGGCGCTGCTGCCCCACCAGCTGCTGTCGCGACTGGTCCGGCAGGCGACCCGCTGGCAGACCACCTGGTGGAAAGACTTCCTGATCGGGCGATTCATCCACCTGTTCGACGTCGACATGTCAGAGGCTGAACGAACCGCGACAGACTATGCCGACTTCAATGCCTTCTTCACCCGCGCGCTTCGCGAGGGCACCCGGCCGCTGCCGTCCGATGCGCATGCCATCGCCTGCCCGGTGGATGGCCGTGTCAGCGCCTGTGGCCGCATCGACGGGGACCGGATCCTGCAGGCCAAGGGACATGATTACTCGCTGACCAGCCTGGTCGGCGGCGATGGCGGGCATGCCGCCCGCTTCGCCGACGGGCAGTTTGCGACCCTGTACCTGTCGCCGCGCGACTATCACCGCATCCATATGCCCTGCACCGGTCGCCTGACGGAAACCGTCTATGTGCCGGGCCGGCTCTACAGCGTTGCCCCGCACACGACCCGGGCGATCGAGCGCCTGTTCACGCGCAACGAACGGCTGGTAGCCTTTTTCGACACCGACAGCGGTCCCATGGCCGTGGTCCTGGTCGGCGCTATTTTCGTCTCCTGCATGGAGACCGTCTGGGACGGCATCGTCAATCCGCACCTGCGTATGCAGCGGAGTCATCACGACTTCACCGCTGACGGACAGCAGCCCCGTGAACTGCCACGCGGGGCCGAGCTGGGCCGCTTCAACATGGGCTCGACGGTGATCCTGCTGTTCGGACCCGGCCAGGCACAGTGGAGCGATACGCTCAATCCCGGCGGGGCCGTCACGATGGGCCGGGAGATCGGTACCCGGCAGGCGGAAAATCCCGCCTGAGGCGTTAACCAAATCCGCGGAGCCGCGTTAACTGTATTCGAGTTAACAAAAATGGAGCCGCACCATGAAGATACGATCCCTGATTACCCCGGCCCTGCTGGCTGCCGCGCTGAGCCTCGGCTTGACCGCCCCGGCCAGTGCGCATGGTGGAAAATCATCCGTCCACTATTACAGCGGGGATTACGACTACCCGTATTACTCTGACCACGGTTACAACTACAAACACCGTGATCGCCGGCCTCACCACAAGCACCGCAAGCACCACCAACACTTCAAACACGGCAAGCACCATGGCAGACACTACTGGAAAAACCTGAGACGCCACCATGACCGTCATGACGACCATGACCGACACAAAGGACATGGCAAGCACAACCGCCATTACGACCGCCATGACGGAGACCGCAAACACCACGGTGACCGTCATCACGGCAAGTATGACGGAGACCGCAAACACCACGGTGACCGTCATCACGGCAAGCATGATGGGGACCGCAAATACCGCGGTGACCGTCATCACGGCAAGCACGACGGAGACCGCAAACACCGCGGTGACCGTCATCACGGCAAGCACGACGGAGACCGCAAACACCGCGGTGATCGTCATGACTCGCAGCATCGGGATGGAAACAGACATGACAGAAATCGGCACAGCACCCGCTCCCGGACTGGCCTGGGTTATACTGGACGTCTGTAGCCGTCCAATCCCCCCGCAGGGACGACCGCATCACGGTCGTCCTGCGGTCCGTTCAACGGGTGCCACCTTGGAACCGGACAACAACAACCAGCAGCTGGAAAGTTTCTTTGTCGCGCACGAGGAAAAGGCCTTTTATGTGGCCTACGCCGCCCTCTGGGACCGGGAGGCTGCGCTGGACGCCGTACAGGACAGCATGCTGCGGATGGTCGAGTATTACCGCGGCAAGCCGGAACAGGACTGGCCCGCACTGTTCCGCACTGTGCTGAACAGCAAGATCAACGATATCCGCCGTCGCCGCATGATCGAGCAGGGCAAGCACAAGCTGGTATCGCTGACCGGGCTGTTCAGGCAGAAGGACGACAGCCAGGCAACCGCGGAGTACGAGCTGCCGGATGCCGAACGAACGGACGGTATTACTGCCCCCGAGGTCGAGTACGTCGCCAGCGAAATCAGGGGGAAGGTCGAAGACGCGATGCTGGCACTGCCGGAGCGCCAGCGCCAGGTATTCATTCTCCGCGAGTGGCGCGGCCTGAGCATACGGGAAACCGCCCGGACACTGGGATGCTCGGAAAACAGTATCAAGCAACACCATTTCAGGGCGATGAGAGCATTAAGAAAACAACTGGCGGAGGTGTGGACCCATGCACAACCAACGACATCCTGACACCGAACAACTGGACCGTTTGCGCGCCGGGTTGCTGGACGACCGGCCCGAGGAAAAAGCCGCCATCGAGCAACACCTGGCCGGCTGCGAACACTGTCGTATACACACCGGCATCTGGCGACAGCTGGATCCGAATGCGCTGGGACCGCAGGTTGACACCGGCAGCATCGGCAGTGCGCTGCAGACAGCACGCCGGCAGGCACTGGCGGACGGCGGCAGCGCAAATAAACGTCACCGGTCGCTGCTGCCCTATGCGGCGGCCGCAACCCTGGTGCTGGCCGTTACCGTGGGCCTCTGGACAACCCGGCCCGGCATTGATACAAATAATATGGTGGCCGAAACCCGGATGGTGCCGGACATCTACGAAGACCTTGATTTCTACCTGTGGCTGGCCAACCAGAATGAGAGCGAGACCGACAACGGCAGTACCTGACATGAACTTCCGGACCCTGATGATTGCCCTGCTGTTGACCTGCCTGGCCGGCACTGCGCCTGCCCTCGCCGACAACGGCATTCCCTGGCAGAACCTGAGCAACGGCGAGCAGGAAGTTCTGAAAAAGCATCGCAAGGACTGGTCCAGGCTCGACCGGAACAAACAGTCACGTCTCAGGCAGGGCGCACGCAAATACCTGGACCTGCCGCCCAACAAGCGCGAGGCGGTCAGGCGCAAGCGTGATGAATACAAGAACATGTCGCCCCGGGAACGCGAGCGCCTGCGCAAGAAGTACAAACACCAGAAGCGCTGAGCCTGCATCTCCGTGTACAACTGACAGCGGCACGCATTCCGGCCGCTGGTCAACTCTGTTATGCTTCGCAGCCGTTCATAACCGCCAGCCAGCCGGAACACCCGTATGCATCCCATGTTGAATATCGCCGTGCGTGCCGCGCGCAGCGCCGGAAACGTCATCAGCCGCAGCATGGCGAGACTGGACAGCATTTCCGTTCAGGTGAAGGAGCGCAACGATTTCGTCACCGAGGTCGACCGGGATGCCGAGAACGAAATCATCGCCATCCTGCGCAAGGCCTACCCGGACCACGCGATCCTTGCGGAGGAAAGCGGACAGACCAGCGGTGATGATTTCCAGTGGATTATTGACCCGCTGGACGGCACCACCAACTTTCTGCACGGCTTTCCGCAGTTTGCCGTGTCGATAGCACTCCGGCACAAGGGCCGGCTGGAACAGGCCGTCGTCTACGACCCGCTCAGCCAGGAGTTGTTCACCGCCACGCGCGGCGACGGCGCCATGCTCAACGACCGGCGCCTCCGCGTGAGCAACCGCACCGGCCTGGAGGGCGCGCTGCTCGGTACCGGCTTTCCGTTCAGGGCCCAGCACCACCTGGACACCTACCTGGACATGTTCCGTGCCCTGTTTCCGCAAACGGCCGGCATTCGCCGTGCCGGCTCCGCCGCACTCGACCTGGCCTACGTGGCCGGCGGCCGACTGGACGGGTTCTGGGAAATCGGCCTCAGCACCTGGGATATGGCTGCCGGTGTGCTGCTGATCCAGGAGGCCGGCGGCCTGTCCAGCGACTTCAGCGGCGGTCACAACCACCTCGAAAGCGGCAACCTGGTTGCCGGCAATCCCAAGGTCTTTGCAGAGATTCTCAAGACCATCAGGCCGCACGTCACGCCCGACCTGGCCCACTGACCATCCCGCGCCGGCCCGGGCGCCCCGCTCAAGGCAGTATGTCGCCTGTCGATACGCTTTCTGTAGACAGTCAATGCAGAGGGGGGTGTCGCATGGCGCACAAAACCGGTCGTCGCATCATTGGCTCCGCGCTTGAATCGATCATGCACGATGTACTGCAGGGCATGCAGGACTTTACCAGCGAGGCCTGCATCGACGGTGATACCGCAACCATGGAAATTGTTGCCGTGGAAAGGCCCGCGCGGGGCCTGGCTGACTGCGCAGACGTCATCCCGTTTACGGGCAAGCCCGGCAGCTGACGGCCGCTGCGGCCTCAGGGTCCGGCGCGATCGGTCTCGTTATCCCCGCTACGCACAACCGGCATCAGATCCGACTTGCTGACACCCAGCGCCAGGGCCGTGGTGCTGGCAACAAAGATCGACGAGTAGGTACCGATCACTACTCCGACGATGAGCGCCAGCGAGAAGGCGTGAATGACCTCGCCGCCGAACACGAACAGCGACGTCAGCACCAGCAGGGTGGTAACCGATGTCATCAAGGTACGGGAGATAGTCTGGTTGATCGACATATTCATGATATCGATCGGCGAGCTCTTGCGTACCTTGCGGAAATTCTCCCGTATCCTGTCAAACACCACGATGGTGTCGTTGAGCGAGTAACCGATCACGGCCAGTAATGCGGCCAGTACCGTCAGGTTGAAATCAAACTGGAACAGGGAAAAGAATCCCATGGTGATGGTGACGTCGTGCACCAGCGCAATCACGGCGCCCGGTGCGAACCGCCACTGGAAACGCACGACGATATAGATAAGGATGCCGATCAGCGCGTAGATCATCGCCAGCCCACCCTGCTCCGTCAGTTCCTCGCCGACCTGTGGACCGACAAATTCCACGCGCCGCATGTCGACGGCAGCCTCCTGTTTTGCCAGCGCCGCCAGCACATCCTCGCTGATCTGTGCACTCTCCTTGCCGGCCCGCGGCGGGATCCTGATCAGTACTTCGCTGGAGGCACCGAAGTGCTGGACCTGCACCTGCTCATAGCGGGCGTCAGCAAGCGCGCTGCGCACATTTGCCAGGTCGACCGCCTGCGGATAACCGACCTCGACCAGGGTCCCCCCGGTGAAGTCGATGCCAAAATTGAGACCGCGCGTTGCCAGCGAGGCAATCGAGGCGATCACAAGAATCGAGGACAGGACCAGGGCAATGTAGCGCATGCCCATGAAATCGATAGCCAGTTTGCCTTTTGAGAGCCGCATAGTCTGTTCCTTCACATCCTCAGATCATCAGTTGTGCAACACGCCGGCGGCCACCGTATACCAGGTTGATGACGGCGCGTGTGCCGAAGATCGCGGTGAACATCGAGGTCAGGATCCCGATCGACAGGGTGACTGCGAATCCCTTGACCGGACCGGTGCCGAAACTGAGCAGCACGATCGCCGCGATCAGCGTGGTGATATTGGCATCCGCAATGGTCGACAGGGCCTTTTCATAGCCGGCATGGATGCTGGCCTGCGGACTGTTGCCGTTGCGCAGTTCCTCGCGGATACGCTCGAAAATAAGCACGTTGGCATCCACCGCCATACCCACGGTCAGCACGATACCGGCGATACCCGGCAGGGTCAGGGTGGCCTGCAGCATCGACAGGATCGCCACGATCAGCACCAGGTTCAGTGTCAGGGCAAGGTCGGCAACCAGACCGAACACCCGGTAGTAAAGGGCCATGAATACCAGCACGACGCAGAAGCCGATCATGACCGAATTGAAGCCCTGCCGGATATTGTCCTTGCCGAGGCTGGGACCGACGGTTCGCTCCTCGACAATCTCGATCGGCGCGGCCAGTGCGCCGGAGCGCAGGATCAGCGCCAGTTCCTGGGCCTCGCGCGAACTGTCCAGCCCGGTGGTCTGGAAGCGGCTGCTGAATACGTCGCGGATGGTCGCGACACTGACAACCTCTTCCACCTTGACCGGACGCTTGACCGGCTCGCCGTCGACAATCTTCGTCTCGCTCCGGTTCTCGATGAACACCACCGCCATGGGCTTGCCCACGTTCTCCTTGGTGAACCTGAGCATCGAACGCGCGCCCTTCGCATCCAGGGTCACCGACACCATCGGCGATCCGCTCATGGAATCGAAACCGGAGCGTGCATTGACGATCTGGTCACCGGTCGCGATCACGGATTTTTTCAGCAGCACATGGCCGCCCTTGCGCTCACGGTAGAGTCGGGAACCGGCCGGCACCTTGCCGGCAATGGCGCGCTCCAGGTCGTGCTCGATATCGACCGCACGGTACTCGAGCGTGGCGGTCGCGCCGAGAATGCGCTTTGCCTGGCCCGGATCCTGTACGCCCGGCAGCTGCACCACGATACGGCTGGCACCCTGCTGCTGGATGACCGGCTCGGCCACACCCAGTTCGTTGACCCGGTTGCGCAGGGTCAGGATATTCTGCTGCAGGGCGAACTGCTGTGTTTCGCGCGTTTCCTGCTCGCTCGGGCGGGTGGTGAATTCCGGCTTGCCGGTCGTCTCCGCCGACTCGGTCACCAGTGTGGGAAAATTCTTGCGCAGCAGAGACTCGGCCCTGGCGCGGTCTTCCTCGCTGCGAAATACGACCCGCACACCCGCCTGCTCTGCCCGCAGCAAGGCATAGCGGATCTTCTCCTCGCGCAACAGCGTACGTATCTCGGTGGTGTAGCGTTCGATCGCCTGTTTGCCGGCTGCCTGCATGTCGACTTCCATCAGGAAGTGTACGCCGCCGCGCAGGTCCAGGCCGAGATACATCGGCAAGGCATTGAACGACGTCAGCCACGCCGGTGTCGCCGGGGCGAGATTGAAGGCGACGACATAATCAGTGCCAAGTGCCGCCTTGACGTAATCCGCGGCCTTCAGCTGCGTCTCGGTGTCCTCGAAGCGCACCATGATCTTCCCTTCGCCACGCTCCAGAAGCTTGATCCCGATACCGGCATCGCCCAGCACACGCGCCACGGTGGCCGACACGGTGTCGTCGACTTCGGCCTGCCGCACGCCGGATATCTGCAGTGCAGGATCCTCGCCGTACAGGTTCGGCAAGGCATAAATACAGCCGACCACGATCACCGTGATCAGCAATATGTGTTTCCAGAGTGGATAGCGATTCATTACCGGTACGTCCTTTCGGGGGATCAGGCTCCCTTGATGGTGCCCTTGGGCATCAGGTTAGCGACGGCCTGGCGCTGAATCTTGACGGTCACTCCTTCTGCAACATCCAGTTCGACGAAACTCTCGTCCACCTTGCTGATCTTGCCGAGCATGCCGCCGCTGGTGACCACCTCGTCGCCCTTGGCCAGGGCCGCCACCATCTCGCGATGATCTTTCGCCTTCTTGCTCTGCGGACGTATCAGCAGGAAATAAAAAACGACAAATATGACGATCAGGGGCAGAAAGCCCATCAGCGCATCACCCTGTGGCTGTGGTGACTGCGCCATTGCATCCGATATAAAGAAATCCATGATATTCCCCTCGTTTCCGCCGGTCCGTACCCGTGCCGGACCCGCTCGAAGCGCGGTATTATGGCACAGCAGCGCGCTGCCGGTAAAAGTCCTCGCGGAAGGCCGAAACAGACCGGTTTTCAATCGCCTGCCGCAGGCCGGCCATCAGGTCCTGATAATACGCCAGATTGTGGATGGTATTGAGGCGCGCGCCGAGCATCTCGTTACACTTGTCGAGGTGATGCAGATAGGCCCGGCTGTAGTTGCTGCAGGTATAACAATGGCATAACGGGTCCAGCGGCCCGGTGTCCGTGCGATGGACGCTGTTGCGGATGCGGACCACGCCACCGTGGACGAACAGGTGCCCGTTGCGGGCATTGCGCGTCGGCATAACGCAGTCGAACATGTCGATGCCTGCGCAAACGGCCTCGACAATATCCTCCGGCGTCCCGACACCCATGAGATAGCGCGGCGCTGCGGCCGGCATCTGCGGCAGCAGCTGCCCGAGTATCATCTCGCGTTCCGCACGTGTCTCGCCCACCGACAGGCCGCCGATCGCGTAGCCGTCGAAGCCGATCTCGCACAGGCCGGCGAGTGACTCCGCACGCAGGTCGGGGTACATGCCACCCTGCACGATACCGAACAGCGCGGCCGGATTATCGCCATGCGCAGTTCGGCTGCGCCTGGCCCAGCGCAGCGACAGCTGCATGGATGCATGCGCCTCGCCCGCCGTGGCGGGATACGGCGTGCATTCGTCGAATACCATGACGATGTCCGCACCCAGCGCCCGCTGCACCTGCATCGACTCCTCGGGCCCCAGGAATACCCGGTCGCCGTTGAGCGGTGAACTGAAGGTCACGCCCTGCTCCGTGATAGTGCGCAAATCACCCAGGCTGAACACCTGGAAGCCGCCGGAATCCGTCAGGATCGGGCCGTGCCACTGCATGAAATCGTGCAGGGTGCCGTGCTGCCGGATAATCTCCGTGCCCGGCCTCAGCATCAGGTGAAAGGTATTGCCCAGGATAATTTCTGCACCGCTGTGCCTGACCTCTTCCGGGGTCATGGCCTTGACCGTGCCATAGGTGCCGACCGGCATGAAGGCAGGCGTCTGCACCGCGCCACGCCCGAACGACAGCGTGGCGCGGCGTGCCTGCCCGTCGGTATGGGTGCAGGAGAATTTCATGACTGCCCACCGGTTCCGGCAGCGGGCTGCTGCGCGGTGATGAACATCGCATCACCGTAGCTGAAAAAGCGGTAACCCTGCCGGACGGCATGCCGGTAGGCGTCCAGCGTCAGCCGGTAGCCGGCAAAGGCACAGACCAGCATCAGCAGCGTCGATTCCGGCAGGTGAAAGTTGGTCAGCAGGGCATCGACCGCCCGAAACCGGTAACCAGGCGTGATAAACAGGTCGGTTTCGCCCGCGCCGGCCACTACACGGTCCCCGCGAAACGATGCCTCCAGGGTACGCACGACCGTGGTACCCACCGCAATCACGCGCCCGCCGCGCGCACGTGCAGCCGCGATATGTTCCGCGGCCTCCTCGCTGACCTCGTAACGCTCGAAATGCATCACATGATCCTCGAGGCGCTCGGCGCGCACCGGCTGGAACGTACCGGCACCCACATGCAGCGTAACGAACACGGTGTCGACACCCCTTTCCCGGATCACCTGCAGCATGTGCTCGTCGAAATGCAGACCTGCAGTGGGCGCCGCAATCGCGCCGGGTGCGCGCGCGTAGACCGTCTGGTAACGCGCATGGTCCTGATGATCGTCGACGCGCCGGATATAGGGTGGCAACGGGACATGGCCGCAACGCTCGAGCAACGCCGGCACGCCCTCGTCTCCCTGAAAACGGAGCAGGAACAGGTCGCCGGTCCGGCCGGTCACTTCCGCGACAATGTCGCCCTCGAGCTCCAGGCGTGTCCCGGGGACGGGCGACTTGCTCGCCCGGATATGCGCCGTCACCTGTTGCGGACCGGTAATCCGCTCGACCAGCACCTCGACCCTGCCGCCGGATGCCTTGTTGCCCGTCAACCGGGCGGGTATGACGCGTGTATCGTTCAGGACCAGCAGGTCCCCGGGATCGAGCAGACCGGGAAACTCCTGAAAGACGCGGTCATCGAGCTGCCCGCTGCCGGGATCGATGCACAGCAGCCGGCTGTCGCCGCGTTGCTCACCGGGATACTGTGCGATCTGTTCGGGGGGAAGGTCAAAATGAAAATCACTGCGTCGCATGGCGTCGGCATGTTAGCACACGCCCTGCCTGCCCCGTCTTGCCCGCGGCACGCGAACCTTTATACTAGTCCCCGGTTACCGCTGCCGAGGTGGTGAAACTGGTAGACGCACTGGACTCAAAATCCAGCGGGGGCAACTCCATGCGGGTTCGATTCCCGCCCTCGGCACCATTCAACTCACCGGGGCCAGGCGTTTAGTCACCGGCACGATCAGCTGCCGGCGGGCACCAGCCAGGCGACTACCAGTACGGCAAGCATTACAGTCAGGACCAGTGTTCCCAGGCGATAGTTGCGGACCCTGGCGGGCTTGATTGATTCGCTCGCGGCAAAGAAATACCGGGCCAGTGACAGTCCGCCCTCCTCGCTGCGGCGATCATCGCCGGCGCGACGCTCGCTGTCGGGCATTCTCTCGATAACCGGGTCGGCAGTGCGGCGGTCGGGCTTGCGCTCGTCGACCTGCATGCGCGCAATAATGAGTCTCTGGTAGTCTTCCCAGCTCGACAGCTGATTCAATTCCGGTGGCAGCATGGCGGCCACTGTTTTTAAATTGCGCCAGGTTTTTCTGTCATCACTCACATCGTCATCGAGACTGATGCGACCGAGTAATATGTAACGGGTTACCTCCGAGGCGGAGAACGGCCCGCGGACCACACCGTCGCGGCGCGCGTACCAGCATTTTGCAGACTCCCCCTGTTCCATTGCAGACGGTCCGGCCTCGCTGACGCTCAGTCGGTCAGCCACTCACCCATGCGCGCACGCAGGCGGATCAGGGCCTGCCCGTGTATCTGGCACACACGTGATTCGCTGACACCGAGGATCTCGCCGATCTCGCGCAGATTGAGTTCCTCGTCGTAGTAGAGCGCCATTACCAGGCGTTCGCGTTCCGGCAATCCCTTGATTTCCTCGGCGAGTCCCTGTTTGAAGTCACTCTTCTGCAACGTTTCCAGCGGCTGGTTCGGCTGGCGGTTGGATTGCGGATAACCTTCATCCCCCAGTGTTCCCGGGTCCTCGAAACTGAAAATCCGGCAACCGGTCGAGTCCTGCAGAATCTTGTGGTAATCGTGCAGGCTCAGACCCATTTCTTCCGCCACCTCGACATCACGTGCATCGCGTCCGACCGCGTTCTCGATCTTGCGCACTGCCTCGGCGACCTCGCGGGCCTTGCGATGCACCGAGCGCGGTGTCCAGTCGGTACGGCGGATCTCGTCGAGCATGGCGCCGCGTATGCGGATGCCGGCATAGGTCTCGAAGCTGGCACCCTGTTCCGGGTCAAATTTTCTCGATGCTTCGATCAGGCCGATCATACCGGCCTGGATGAGATCATCTGCCTGCACACTGGCCGGCAAGCGGCTCATCAGGTGATAGGCTATTCGTTTGACCAGTGGTTCATGCTGCACCACCAGCTCATTACTGTCACTGTATTCAGCGCCTGTCTTCGCTGCATTGGCTTTCATGACGTAACCTCCTTCCCGCTGTTTTCGTTCTGGATCAAGCGTTCGACAAAAAACTCTACATGTCCGCCTGCCTGTACCGGCTGCGGCCACGAAATTACCTGCCTGGCAAGATTTGCCAGTGCCATTGCTGCGCGACTGCGTGGAAAAGCGCTGACGACAGATATGCGACCGGCTATCGCCTCGAGCAAATGCTGGTCGCGCGGTATATAACCGGCATAGGAAAGTACCTGGCGGTGATCGTCGGCGAGCGTGGCAACGATCTTCCTGAAGACCACTTTGCCCTCGCGTGCACCAGCCACCATGTTTGCCAGGATGCGAAACCGGTGAATGCCGTAATCTGCTGACAACATCTCGATCTGCGCAATACTGTCGCGAATCGATGCCGGCTCGTTGCAAACCACGACGATGATTTCGGTAGCTGCGCGGCAGAAACTTGCAACACACTCCGAGATGCCCGTCGCGGTATCGACGATCAATGTATCCAGGGGTCGATCCAGGTCACTGAAGGCACGCACCAGTCCGGCGCATTCGCGGGTGCCGAGTTGTGCAAGCTGACGCACCCCGGAAGCGGCCGGCACCACCATCAGTCCGTCCGCTGTTGTCATGATGATCTGTTCCAGCCGGCACTCACCGTTCACCACGTCGAACAGTGTCCGTTGCGGCGACAGACCCAGCAGGACATCCACGTTCGCCATTCCCAGGTCTGCATCGAGCAACATGGTCCTGCGCCCGCTGCGCGCCAGGCCATGCGCGAGGTTGACGGAAATACTGGTCTTGCCCGTACCGCCCTTGCCGCCGGTGACCGCGATCACCTGGACCGGTTCGCGGCGGCTGTCGTCTGCCGGCGCGGAGGACAGGTCGAGCTTTACATCAGCAAGCTGCATATCGAGTACCGCGGCACATGTGGTGAAACTGTCTGTAATCCATCTATGGCTGTCCTGTGGTGCTGGCAGGTGAGCATCTGCAATGTGATTTAGCAACTTGCATACCAACCCGTCTGGCAACGAGGGTTTGCGCCCAACAGGACTACAACTTATTGTTTTAATTGATTATGATAAGTTTACCGAGGATTCCGCAAACAAACGGACTTACGTCACAATTTTGACAATTCGCGGTTGCCGACAGGTAATTGACTGATGTGGACCGGTTTGGGAGACGTACCGGTCCGGCGTGCAGGGTAATCAGGATTGTCTGTCAGTTTGCCCCAGCAGCGTAGAGAAATGATCATCCAGCAGCGGTTTACTGATATGGAAGCCCTGTGCGGTATCGCAGCCGAGCCGGTCCAGCGCATCCATGGTCATGCTGTTTTCGACGCCCTCCGCCACCACCTTGCAACCGAGATTATGGCCAAGGTCGATGATGGAACGGACAATTGCGATATCCTGACGGTCGAAGGCGACGTCGGTGACAAACGACTGATCGATCTTGAGGGTGTCGATCGGCAACCGCTTCAGGTAGGAAAGTGAAGAATAACCGGTTCCGAAGTCATCGATTGCGATGGTGACGCCGGCCTCGCTCAGGCTGGACAGCAGTTCCGTGGCGCGATCGATATCCTGCATCAGGGTCGCTTCGGTAATTTCGATCACCAGCCGGTCGCCCTCCACGGCGGCCTCCTGCAGGGCCCAGTGAATTCTTTCGAGGAGACGCGGATTCTGGAAAGAACGTGCCGAGACATTCACCGAGACAGGGATCGCCGCACCCTGAAATGACCACTGCCGGCACTGTTTCAGCGCGGTAACCAGCACCCAGTTGGTTATCGGCGTGATCAGCCCGAGCTGTTCCGCGACCGGGATAATGCGTTCCGGCATCACAATACCTTCCACCGGATGCTTCCAGCGCAGCAACGCCTCGGCGCCGGTAATCCGGGCAGTATCCAGGGAAATCTGCGGCTGATAAAGCAGCTCGAACTCATTATTGTCGAGTGCCGAGCGTATCTGCCCGGAGTAGCGCAGCTGCTCTGCCGGGCTGACATCATTGACCGGGTCGAAATACTGGTAAGGCAGGCTGTTCCGCTTGGCCCGCTGCATGGCACTCTCGGCATTTGCCAGCAACGCCTCCTCGTTGCTGCCATCGTCGGGAAAACAGGCGATGCCGAGTGTCAGACTCACGCAAAGCTGCTTGTCCCTGTAGGCAAATGGCAGGTCGAACTTGTCCATTATTTCGGTGATAATCCGTTCAGCGGCCTCGCGTGCATTGTTGACCGGATGCAGCAGGATACCGAAACGGTCTCCGCCCAGCCGCGCCAGCGAGTCCGATTCACGCACCGTGGAACGCAGCCGTGAGGCCACATCACACAGCACGGTATCGCCAACGTCCCTGCCGAGGGTGTCGTTGTACATCTTGAACTGGTTGATATCGAGAGAGATCACGACCACCTGTGAGCCGGGCACCCGTCTCGAAGCGGCGAGTGCCATTGTCAGGTGGTCCGACCACAGGGAGCGGTTGGGGAGGCCTGTCAGCCGGTCCGTGGTTGCCAGCGATTGCAGTTGCTCACGCTCACTGATCAGGTTCTGGACATCCTCCAGCATGCAGTGCACCGTAGCGGGCCGGCCCGATTGGCCGGTCTCCGGATAGAGTGACACCCGGTACCAGCGCTCACGATCACCGGCAAGCACGATCCGCACATCGGCCCGGGTCCGCTTGCCGCTGACCGCATCCTGCCAGGCGGTCAGTAACAACTGGCGGTCCTCTTCATGTGTATCACCGATGCACGGCAGCGGCGATATCATGCCCTCTCCGTAAAGCAGGTGCAGCGTATAATTGGCATACACAAGGCTGTTGGCGTCGATATCGACGCTCCACATCAAATGCGGGACACCCGCCAGCATATCCTCCACGCGGCCAAGACGGCCCGCTATGTGTTCGAGTTCCCGGCGTTCATTGTCGCGCGCCTGCATCCAGTAGCCTTCCAGCGTGATACCCATTTCCCGCAACAGCAGGCGCGTCAGCAGTGTATCCAGTGCAATACGGTCGGCCGGATGTATCTCCATTCCGGACAGCATGGTGTGCATGTAATCGATGAGCAGGTTATACGCGCCGATCAGCCAGACCGGCCTGAAATTTCGCTGCAGGTACCGGCGGCCGGCCGACAGCAACTCATCCTCGCGCTGCCCGCCGATCTCGCCGGCGATACTGGCCAGCAGGTTTGCGAGCTCGGCACGCGCGAACTGGCCGACATCGCCGCCTTCCTCCTCATAGGCATAAAGGACTTCCGCGATACCCGGATTATCGAAAAGATAGTTGTAGAAGACTTCGGCAAAACCCGCGGTACAGGCGACCAGTTCATCGCGGTATTTCCTGACTACCGCGAGTTCCTCACCCGACAGACGCAGAACATATCTATAGTCGCGCGAATGATAATGTGATCCGTCGCCGGTATGCATGTTATTGCCGGCCTCCCTGCCGGCAATGCCCCCCTGCTTTGTGTTCTTTATCAGTCATTATATTATTGCTTTGTGTTGCTGACCGTACGGATAACGGCTGTGTAAAGCTGCCGCATGTTCAGGCAAAGACAAAAAGAATCACCCGAACAGCCCCTCAGGCCTTCAGGTCAGGCGAACACTCGCGGTTATCCGACAACAATAGACGTTGTTATTAAATTTATTTACTTGCTGTTAGAGCGGAATCTAGCACAGCCCGTCCGGCAAATAAAGGCCGGGCAGACGTGGAAAAAATGACGCTTGATGGACCGCTGCGCGCTGCAGAGCGAGGGTCAGGACTGACGCTGCATGCCGTACTTGCGCAACTTCTCGACCAGGGTCGTACGCCGCATACCAAGACGCTTGGCGGCATGAGCCACGACGCCGCCGGTATCGGCCAGAGCCTGCTTGATATAACTCACCTCGAGCAGGCTGAGGTGTTCTTTCAGGTTCATGCCATCACGCGGCAAGCGCGGATCCAGATCGTGTGACGTGACCGGTGTTCCGATCAGGGCATCAGCCACCTGTTCCGGCAGTTCACCGTCGCGTTCGGTGTCGTGCTGACGAAACTTCTCCGGCAGATCACTGGCATCGACCACACCGTATGGATGCAGGATTGCGAGCCGCTCCACCAGGTTCGCCAGCTCCCGAACATTGCCGGGGAAGTTGTACTGGCACAGCGAGTAAATCGCGCCCGGGGAAAGCCGGACGGAACCGCGTTTCTCGTACTCGATGCGACGCACCAGTTCGTTGACCAGCAGCGGGATATCCTCCACGCGGTTTGCCAGCGAAGGCATCTCGATCGGAAATACGTTCAGGCGATAGAAAAGGTCTTCACGAAAATCGCCCTGCACGATCGCTTCCTCGAGATTCCTGTGGGTGGCTGCAATGATGCGGACATCCGAGGTAATGCTCTGGTTCGAGCCGACGCGCTCGAAGGTGCGTTCCTGCAGTACGCGCAGTATCTTCACCTGCATCTGCAGGCTCATGTCACCGATCTCGTCGAGGAACAGTGTGCCGCCCTCCGCCATTTCGAAGCGGCCCTGGCGATCGTTGATTGCCCCGGTAAAGGCGCCCTTGCGGTGCCCGAACAGCTCCGACTCAAGCAGGTCACCCGGAATCGCGCCGCAGTTGACCGGAACAAACGGCTTGTCACGACGCGATGAGTAGTAATGCAGGTTCCTGGCAACGACTTCCTTGCCGGTCCCCGACTCGCCCAGTATCAGGACATTGGCATCGCTGTCTGCCACCTGCTGGACGAGTTTGCGGACATTCTGGATGGCCCGGCTGCTGCCAACCAGGCTGCGAAACAGGTCGACCGGACGCTGTTCTGATTGCGGCGCCCGGTGAGACTCGGTATAGATTTCCGCCTGGTGCAGCGCGCTGGTCAGCTGGGTGTAATTCGGCGGCAACTCCAGCCTCCCCAGGATGCACGAACCCGAGTCAATGGTGACCGTGGGTTCCTTGCCCTTGTCACTCAGGAGATACACGGGCAGGTGCTCATCAAACTGGTGAATCTCGGTGAGAATGGCTGACAGCTGTTTACCTGAATTGCACGAGCCCAGCATGACGGCCTGCAACTGCTCCTTGTCGTCGACGGCTTCCTTCCAGCGGTCGACATCTTTCACCAGCACCGGGCTGGAGCCGATGAAATTCAGCACGGACTGCAGTTCCTTGCCGATAGCGGGATCAGACTCTAATACCAGGACCCTGAATTCTGTTTGCATTCGTATTCCCGAACGAGTGGATGTGTCCCGGCTTCAGTACAAGCGGGTACGTGTGTGTTCCTGCTTAATCCCCTATATTTGAGACGGATATTATCCAGTCCGTCAAGGTAATGTCAAAGCAATCTGCAGTGGCCCGGAAAGCCGGCAGCCACCCCGCGGCATCCAACCATTTACCCTTTGTAAACAATGTGCTTTTTTTACCCCGTCATTCAGCGGAATGTGACGCAATGTGTCCCTGAATATCAACACTGGACCAACGGTATCCGTTATCCGACAACCGGTCCGGCACAAGGCAGGGGCGCTGTCAGAGGCATTTCGTGACACATGTCATTCATGATTTGGCCGCTTTGTGCGCGAGACCTCAAAACCGGATTAAACCCGCCGGCCTGCCAGACGATATGGTACATGAGCCCGTTACACACGGGGACAATAATAGTGAGGAAAAACGACTCGTTGCAGGCTGAAAATACGGACAATCAATGCTCATACCCTTCAGACCAAATCCCGAATTTGACATCTATCGCGTCGATGCCATACGCAGTCAGCTGGACGAGGACATTTACTTCGTCGATCACCAGCAGATTGCCGATAAATTTATCGACCTCGAAAGCGCGCTTTTGGGAAACACCTAGTCCCGGCCACCGGGACACGCCAGTACACCGTTCACGCGACAGCCGCCCGCCCTGGTCCCGGTGACCGTGGTATCCATTCAGCGCGAAGTGCTAGAATAACACCAGCACCCGGCAGCCCTGTCTGCCCGATGCGGTGTCGGGGCCGTAGCTCAGCTGGGAGAGCGCGTCGTTCGCAATGACGAGGTCGGGAGTTCGATCCTCCTCGGCTCCACCAATTACACAGCCCCGGTAGCTCAGCTGGATAGAGCGAGCGCCTCCTAAGCGCTAGGTCGGACGTTCGAATCGTCTCCGGGGCACCAAATACATCCGGGTGTAGACCGCAGACATGGTTTACATTTTATACCGGAGACATAGTTAACACTTTTCCGGCATAAAAGGATTGGTGGCCGGTTCAACCCGGCCTGCCTCCTCATCAAAGAATCCTAGATCATAT
>JABDRC010000095.1 GCA_013041945.1 Halobacteria archaeon | reverse complement strand
TATCCTGGCGGGCCTTGGTCTTGCGGGCCTGCTCCGGCCGGTCCATGACCTTCGGTACCAGGACCGCGGCCAGGATGCCGAGGATGACGACCACGACCATCACCTCGATCAGGGTAAAACCTGAAACCTTCTTCATCGTCTTGTTCATTTAGGGTCCTTGCCGGCTGCAGGAACATCGCTGGCGCCGGCGCCAGCCACTGTGTGACACAGTTTAATGGGTTTTGCCGGAGGGAAACAGTGACGACCCGCAAAAAACGCGGTCAGTCAACGATCAATGAGGTCAGGATTGATTGATGCGCTCTAACCGAGCGCCAGCTGGTCGCGTACCTTGAGCGCGTACAGGTGCCGTTCGGCGTCCACCAGGTGCTGTCCCCAGTGCAGGCGGTAGGTTGACTGCCAGACCTGCGCCGCCCGCTGCGGCCAGACCTCATCGAGCAGTTCCAGACCGTAACGCAGGTCGAAGTAGATATCCGTCAGGTCATCCGCGAGGCTGCCCGACATATGCATTGCCTCCGGCGCGGCGTCGAATTCCAGCCAGTAGCTGTCCCGTTCGCCCAGCACCTTGCGCAGGTGGCTGTAGAGTTCGAACCGCTCGTCCAGGTCGACCTCGTGCGGCGGGACGTCACCCGCGTCGTAGGAGTTCAGTGCAGTGACGGCGGCATGCAGGCGGGGCATCAGGTCGAACAGCCGCTGCAGCGAATCATCCGGGACCTGCAGGGTGTGATCGATCAGCCGGCAGAAGTCACCGGCGACATCCACCATTTCAGACAGTGCTTCGGTAAGACTCGTCATGGTTATTCGGCCAAACCCGACCTCCCGTACCCGGGCTACTGCGTGCATCTCTATGACCATACCAACCGGTATGATTTGCGCACACTCCCAGTGTAGACAATCTCACCGTTCGTGCAGTATCCGGGGGGATGCTGCCCTGGTGCACGCGCATGCCCGGTGAGAGCGCCGCGCCGTAATCTCCAACTCCTTGATCATGAATTGAAAAAATTTCTGCGCGGCACACACCCGGTGACAACGGGAAATTAATCAGATTTCCACCATCTCGAATTCTTCCTTGCCGGCACCGCATTCCGGACACACCCAGTCATCCGGGATGTCCTCCCAGCGGGTGCCCGGGGCAAAACCGTCCTCCGGCAAACCGTCGGCTTCACGGTAGATAAAACCACACACTACACACATGTATTCCCTGAAATCACCCATCCATTCACCTCGTCGACCATCGGCAGCCGCTCATTGTGAACGATCACCGGGGTACGTGTCATCAATGGGGTCAGAATCGATTGATTTCAGGATCAATGGGGTCAGAGTCGATTGATTTTACTGCGCAGTGAGTACACATGACAAAATCAATCGACTCTGACCCCATTGATCCCTTCGAAAATCAATCGACTCTGATCCCATTAATCCGGTGATCACGCTATCATCCAGCCCATGAACAGGATACCCGTCGTAATGACCTTTGCCGGACATGATCCGTCCGGCGGCGCCGGCCTGCAGGCCGACATCGAGGCACTGGCCAGCCAAGGCTGCCATGCCACACCGGTGATCACCGCACTCACCGTACAGGACACGCGCGATGTAATGGATTTCACACCCGTTGCCGCCACGCACCTCATTACCCAGGCACGCGCCGTGCTCGAAGACATGCCGGTCGCCGCCTTCAAGGCCGGCTTGCTGGGCAGTGTGGAAAATGTCGAGGCGGTGCATTCCCTGCTGACCGATTACCCGCGGGTACCGCTGGTGCTGGATCCGGTGCTGGCATCCGGCGCAGGCACGCCGCTGGGCGACGACGAACTGCCGCACGCCATCAGGGAACTGCTGCTGCCGCGCACCACGGTGCTGACGCCCAACAGCCTGGAGGCCCGGCGCCTGGCGCCGGCGGGTGCCGACACCCTGGAGGCCTGCGCGATTGCCCTGCTCGACCAGGGCGTGGAGTATGTCTTGCTGACCGGCACCCACGAACACACACCGCAGGTGATCAATACCCTGTACCAGGGCCACCGGCGCCTGGAGTCGTTCACCTGGGAACGCCTGCCGCACAGCTATCACGGCTCGGGCTGTACCCTCGCTGCCACCCTTGCCGGCATGCTCGCGCACGGCCTCGATGTGTTCCAGGCCTGCCACGAGGCGCAGGAATTCACCTGGAACGCACTGCACCAGGGCTACCGGCCCGGCATGGGCCAGTACCTGCCGGACCGGCTGTTCTGGTCCCGGCAGGACGAGCGGTGACACACACCCGCCTGCAGCCAGGCCTGTACGCCATCACCGACAACCGCCTGGGAGGCGAATTCACCGTAGAGGCCGCCGTCGAACAGGCCATCCGCGGCGGTGCCCGTGTCATCCAGTACCGTGACAAGCAGGCCGGGCGCAAGGCGCGGGAAACGACCGCCCGGCGCCTGGCCGGGTTGTGCCGTTCCCACGGCATTCCGCTGATCATCAACGACGATGTTGGCCTGGCCGCACGCAGCGGTGCCGCCGGCGTGCACCTGGGCCGCGCGGACAGTCCCCTGCTCGAGGCACGCCGGCAGCTCGGCCCCGCCGCCATCATCGGCATCTCCTGCTACAACAACCTCGATCGCGCCCGGGCGGCCGTTGCCGGCGGCGCCGACTATGTCGCGTTCGGCCGGTTTTTCCCGTCCGGCAGCAAACCGGACGCCGTGCCCGCCGCGCCCGCGCTGCTGAGCCGCGCACGTGACCTGCTGGACGTCCCGCTGGTCGCCATCGGCGGCATCACGCCGGACAATGGCGCCGCCCTGCTGGAGGCCGGTGCGGACCTGCTGGCGGCCATCGAGGGTGTCTTCGGACAGCCCGACATCGAGGCCGCGGCCCGGCGCTATGCGGCATTATTCGAACCATAATCTGAATGCAATAAAAAATCATTTGCCACGGAATCCACGGAACGACACGGAAATACATATAATGCATTGTGAATTTTCCGTGCTAAATCTATCTACACAACAAACAACATAACTTAGGTCATTAAACCGCAGAAAACGAACCAGCACGTTCATGATGTTTTTTCCGTGTCCTTCCGTGGATTCCGTGGCTAAAAGTTTTGTATAAAAACCAAGAGGCCCGATATATGACCCGTTCACACGACCTGTTTGAGTCCGCCTGCCGGCATATCCCCGGCGGCGTGAATTCGCCCGTGCGCGCCTTCAAGGGCGTGGGCGGCGACCCGGTGTTCTTTACCCGCGGTGAAGGCCCCTGGCTGTTCGATGCCGACGGAAAACGTTATATCGACTACGTGGGCTCGTGGGGTCCGATGATTGCCGGTCACGCCCACCCGGACGTGATCAGGGCCGTCCGGGACATGGCCGCCAACGGGCTTGGCTTTGGTGCGCCGACCGAGATCGAGACGGAAATGGCCGACCTGCTGTGCGAGCAGGTGCCCTCCATGGAGCTCGTGCGGATGGTCAGCTCCGGCACCGAGGCCACCATGAGCGCGATCCGGCTGGCGCGCGGCTTCACCGGGCGTGACCGCATCGTCAAGTTCGAGGGCTGCTACCACGGCCACTCGGATGCCCTGCTGGTCAAGGCCGGTTCGGGCAGCCTGACCCTGGGCGTCCCCACTTCGCCGGGGGTACCGGCCGATGTCGCCGCCCACACCACAACACTGACCTATAATGATTCTGACGGTATCAAGGAGGCTTTTGAGACGATTGGCGACGAAACTGCCGCGATTATCGTCGAACCGGTCGCCGGCAACATGAACTGTATCCCGCCGGAACCCGGCTTCCTGAAAACCCTGCGCAGTCTGTGCGACCGCTACGGCAGTGTGCTGATCTTCGACGAGGTCATGACCGGCTTCCGCGTCGCGCGTGGCGGTGCACAGGCCCGCTACGGCGTCAGCCCGGACCTGACCACGCTGGGCAAGGTCATCGGCGGAGGACTGCCGGTGGGGGCCTTTGGCGGGCGCCGCGACAT
>JABDRC010000226.1 GCA_013041945.1 Halobacteria archaeon | reverse complement strand
GACAGTGCCTGCTGCTGTTCGGCTGCCTCGGCCAACTGCCTATCTGATTGCTGCTCAGACTCTGCCAGGGCGACATCGCGGACTTCCGCGGCCTGTTTCAGCTGTTCCCTCAGGTCCGCGCCGGCCTGCTGCTCCGCCGCCAGTTCCTGCCGCAATTTGTCCAGCGTGACTTCATGTTCTGCCTGTTCTTCCAGACGCTCCTCCGCAGACCGCCGGCCTTCGACGAGCTCCAGGTTTTCCTCCTGCAGTGCCTTGATGTTTGCCTGCGCGTCTGCCAGCTCACTACTCAACACACCCACCTGACCTTCATGCTCGGATTGCCGTTCGTTGCTGGCCACGGATACATCATCCAGGTCGTTTTTCAAGCCGGCACTTTCAGCTTGCAGGGCGGCAAGCTGCTCCGATAACCGGCTGTTTTCCTCGCGCAGTGCCTGCGCGGCCGCATCGATTTCTTCCTGCGACGAGGAACTGGCTGCAGCTGTATCCTGCAGTTCGCCCTCGAGCGCGGCCACCCGGCCGCGGGCAGCGGTCAACTCGCCTTCCAGTTGCTGTCTGGCTGTAACCAGTTCCCGGAAGTCCTTTTCCGCTTTGCCTGATTGCGCCTCGCGCCGTGCTGACTCGGCTGCGGCCTGTTGTTCCAGGGTCGTGTTTTTCTCCTGTTCGGCAATCAGGGTGCGCTGCAGTTCATCCAGCCGGGACTGCTGCTGTTCCTGCAGTGCCGTGATCCGGTCCTCCAATGCCTGTTTTTCTTCAGCATCCCTGCCATGGTTAGCATTTAATTCGTCGATTTTTTTGGTGGACGCCTCCCGTTCAGCGCGCAACTGCCCCAGCTGGCCGTTCAGATGCGCCATGGCTGCACGCTCGGTCGCCAGTTCAGCGGTCAGCGATGTAAAATTCTGCTGCAGACTGATATGCTCATCCCGCAGCGCGTTCTTCTGCTCGTCCGCTATTGCCTCGGGGGCAGCCCCTTCCTGCTCCGGCGTGTCCACGGATTCGACGCCGGCCATGCCTGCATTTCCATCCACTGCACGATCCGCCAGCAGCTGGTCGGGAATACCACCCTTGAGGACATAGACATCGAAGCCCTTCTGGCCCAGCACGAATGCGGCCGAATCGCTGCGCTGCCCGGTATCACAGCAAATTACATAGCTTGTATTGAAAACCAGTTCGGGCAGTTCATTGCGCAGACTGACCAGCGGCAGGTTGACGCTGTCATCCAATGAGCCGCCTGCATACTCGTCGGGCGTGCGTACATCCAGCCAGACCGCGCCCTCAACTACCAGCTTTGCTGCTGCCTGAAAATGGATATACCTGAGGTGTTGTGTCTTGAGCAGCTCATCGAAGTCCTGCTTGGCAAGCCGCATCAACTGGCCGTCGGTCAGCATGGTAATGGTGGCATTGCGCCGGACAGCCGATACCAGCGCCTCCTCACCGAATGAGTCACCCCCGCCCAGTTCAGCCAGTACCTGCTCCGTCCCGTCCTCCTCACGGCGGGTCACCCTGCAGCGGCCCTCGTGTACGGTATAGAAGTAGTCACCCTCCTCACCCTGCGAGATCACCACATCACCCTTTTCCACCGGAAAGGGCTTCATACGCATCAGCAGCCCCTGCAGCTTCGATGGCGGCAGCTTGCTGAATGTATCGATCTTGAGCAGGCGGCTCATCCAGTCGCCGGTTTCATCGGCCTCCAGTTCGACCACCTCGGCGGTATTGAACTGGTCCCAGGTCAGGTAGGCGTCCAGCACCCTGGAATCGATCCAGGCAATGACCGCCTTCTTGGCGACCCGGGCAGACACCGGTCGTGGCTGCTGGTGGACCATTGGGTGACGGCTGGCGTCCGAACCGGCCACGACTTCGCCCGTGACCTTGTGCTCTGCATCGATGAGGTCGACTTTGCCCTCGAGGAGATAAATGGTGCGATCATCACGATCGCCCTTGCGGAACAGGTAGCGTCCGGACTTCACTACTTCGATGACAACCTTTGCGGCAATCTCGGCAAAACGCTCCTCGGAAAGCGCGTTCAAAGGCACGAGATCCTGCAGGATTTTGATATTGTGAGTTGCTTTTTTTGCGGCGCGCATGTCCACCTGTCCACTGCATCCAACGTATTGAAACCGGCCCGCGCAGGGCCATCCCTGTGACGCAATACTGTCTGCAGGTTATCGGCCTAAACCGCTTGATATTTAGATAAATTGCGGTGTCCAGTGCCAGCCGCCGGAGGAACGGAAATACCCGCCGCCTGCACACCTTGCTCGTACAACACCACCTGCCCGATCACACCCGGAAACTATCGGCCATGAGTCGGGATTCTGTCTCCCCGCCCGACCGGTTTGTGAGCCATGCACGGTTTTACTGGCCAGTCATTCGCTGCGGCCCGGCACCGTGTGACCGTCCGCAAAACCATGGTCGACGGTTGCGGCATACCTCTGAACAGGCGGCAGCCGCCGAACCGGATCAATCGAAATGGACACATGCCATGAATGCGGGCGGACCGCCACGCCGGACTGCTGCAGCGACAGCCTGATGCAGTTGAGAACAGGTCCGGGAAAATGATGGTTAACGCTTGCTGCATCACCAGTACACAAACCTGTCTGTCGCCCCATGAAGTCGAAGCGAAAGACAAATACTGTTAGAATACCTGTAATTACAGTGTTTTTCTCACTTTGGAATATTATCAGGACACAATCGCGGTCCTCACGGATACTGCATCAAGTGACTCGCTGTTTCGCTCACGCCAATGGCATGGGTGATGAAAATACTGCAATAGAAGGCTTTTGCTGTGAATTAACGCTTTAACATTTTTTTTATTGTGCTATCTTACGCGTGCAGTTTTTCCATTACCTAGTCAGAGGAGCATTATCGAATGGCTGTGAAAAAGAAGGCGACGGCTCGAAGGAAGACAACCGCAAAGGCTGCAAAGAAGCCGACTACCAAGTCAGAAACCCTGACTTATATTGCTGAGAAGACTGATCTGACCAAGCGGGATGTCAGCGACGTTTTCGATGCACTTTCCACTCTCATGAAGCGTGATCTCAAGCGTGGCCCGGGAGTTTACACAGTCCCCGGCCTGATGAAGGTCAAGGTTGTTCGCAAGCCGGCCACCAGGGCACGCAAGGGCGTTAACCCGTTTACCGGCGAAGAAATGATGTTCAAGGCAAAACCTGCACGCAATGTTGTCAAGGTGCTGCCACTGAAAGGCCTGAAAGAAATGGTCTGAGCGTACTATGTAATATTAAAAAAGGGCCGCAATGCGGCCCTTTTTTTTGCCTGCAGGGATGCAGGTACGTCGCGGGTGCAGGGATTCACAGGAGCGACGCCCGAAAGGGATGCAGGTACGTCGCGGGTGCAGGGATGCACAGGAGCGACGCGGAATTATTTATGGAGGAATATCTTAACAGTCAGCGGTCATCGTGTTGCAGGCGGGTGCGAATGAACTGGCTGTGCGGCACATAAAGCAGGTCGGCGATCTTTCTGACCAGGTGTTGCTCGTGAGCATCGATGTAACCGTCGGCGGCGGTCACGCGCCACAACATACTGACGATCTCGACACGCTCCTCCAGGCTGCACTCCGCATTTATCATTTTTGTAAAGGGATACAACGATGTAGTGTGTTCGGTATCACGCTCGGCACGCTGGGCTATTGTGGCCGCCTCATCAGGGGTAATCGAATACTTTTCCTCGACAATCGACCGGATGGCATCCCGCTCGGCATCGCTGATGTCGTAGTCGGCACTGGCAACCTCCATGAGCAGCGCAGCAGTTGCAAGTTGCAGTGCCCGCCCGTCATTCTGATCTTCATCGGCCGCCTCGCGGCTGAACAGGAATCTGTTGAGCTTGCTGATCACGTTTGATAACGGGGACAGCTGGCACGGCGAATCACCGGCAACCAGCGGGGTTCAGTTGATATGTTTGCCTGTATGGTAGGTATTGCCATCATATTCGACGAAAAATCTGTCCAGCAAGGGATGATTCACGGGCTCCCGGGTATCGTCTTCCAGCAGATTCCGCTCGGCCACATAGGTCTCGCTATTGGCGTCATGTACAAGCACATGATACCAGGGCTCGTTTTTCGGTGGCCTGCTTCTGGCGTTTGACTCGTACCACTCGTCCTGGCCGAGAAATTCAGGGTCGACATCGACGATGACACCCCGGTAATCGAACAACCGGTGGTGAATACATTGACCGATCGTGAATTTTGCCTGTTTCATAAGCACCTGCCAGTCTCCCGGAATAGCGGTTATATATACGACCACCGGCCCGCGCGCAAGTTCGACTGTTTACTCCCTGTCCGTATAATACACGGCC
Organism: Halobacteria archaeon; assembly: GCA_013041945.1. Classification (GTDB taxonomy): domain Bacteria; phylum Pseudomonadota; class Gammaproteobacteria; order UBA9214; family UBA9214; genus UBA9214. Next base: position 9,318 of record JABDRC010000226.1, on the reverse strand, counting down.
CGTTCAATTGTATGGAATCCGGATGAATATTTTCCTGACTATCGGGCCAGACAAGATCGTAACCATGCAGTATTCGCTGACCAACGCCGATGGCGTTGTACTGCGTGACGCCGCCAGCAAACCGGTGAGTTACCTGCATGGAGCCGGGACAATCCCGCCCAGACTCGAACGGGAACTCGAGTCACACAAGGTCGGCGACATCGTCAGGGCCCGCCTGCTCCCCGATGATGCGTTCGGCAAACGCGATGTCGAGCTGGTTTGCGCGGTCCCGCTGAACGAAATACCCGGGTCGGAAAAGATCGAGGTTGGCGGGCAAATTGTGGGTAAGGACCAGGACGGCAACGAGGTCACATTCGCAGTCACTGCAATCAACGATGGAGTCGCCAGCCTTGACGGCAATCACCCGCTCGCGGGGCAGACGCTGGTCTTCGAAGTGGAAATCCAGGCCATTCGCGATGCAACCGACGAAGAGATCCGCACCGGCAAGGCAGCAGATCCGCCGGACGACTGACGACCATACCGCTAGCGGTCGACCAGAAAGCGCGTACCCTCGTAGTTCAACTGAATACTGCCGGGATGGATCCTTTCCAGCACCGCGCCGTTCGCCAGCGTTTCCCCCTCGCGGTACTTCTTCAGATCGGCCATGATAAAACGTCTTGCCGGGTCTTCCGCATACACATGCACATCGATACGCGGCAGGCTTAATCCGCTGCGAAACTCCAGGGAAAGTTCCCGCCATTCGGGCAGTCCTGATTCAACGCCGGATGCCACTTCCGGCTGACTGGCCGGAGTCGTTACCGGTGTCTTCACTGCCGGGGAAGATACCGGCGGCGGCACCTGCTTGACAGTCCGCTGGACAGGCGGACGCAACGGTACCCGTGGTCGCGTCGTCGTCTGTTCGCTATCAACCGGTGCACGCGGCACGGGTACGATCGGAATACGTTCCGGCGGCGCTGTTTCAGAACGGGCCACGTCCGCTGCCGGTAACACGTCGCCGCTGTCACGATCGAGCAGGGCGAGGACGATCAACAGGCCGTTAAATACCAGCAGTGCGCCGACAATCCACACCCACAGTTGCGGTCGCGGGTGTCTGCGCACACGCCAGTGCGCGGTCTCAAGATCCGGCACCTCGCCGAGATCACGCTCCCGGTCTGCCTTCTTGAGTGCATCGAGTATGTAGGACATTGCTCAGCCCGTGCAGTGAATCCGCACAACCGGAATCCGCGTGCAACCTGATGACATTGTACATCCAGAGTTCATTATTTCAGCTGACTCTCCCGTGTACACTGCAAGCTGCCGCCGGGACTGCACCTGCATGGCTGCGAACTCCGCCATTGGCTGCACACCGTATAAATCATTCAGGCTGCTCACTTGCCGGTCAACCGCGGCACATCCTTGCGGTTAACTGCGGTATTGAGATGAAGCATCGTGTTCTTGCCGACGATGCCGTCTGTCAACAGGCCGTGTGCCCGCTGAAAGTCCAGCACCTGTTTCTGCAGCTGGTAATCGAACAGCAGGGCATCACTGGCCGGGATCTTTACATCCTGCGCAATCCCGATCTGTTCACGCAACCAGGCCACGTCGGGATCCCGGTCACCCGCCTTGAGGAACAGCCGGCCGCCCGGGGGTGCCTGCGTGAGCACAACATACTCGCCATACCAGTAGCTGCCGACCTGCTCGACCAGCAGGCGATACAGTTCGCCGCCGATGACCAGCTCCAGATTCGAATCCTCCATGCGCTGCAGAAAAACGGGTACCCGGTTGCCGTTTTCGCGGATCAGCGTCAGGATTGCCGGCCGGTCGAAGGTACGCAGTGTATTCCAGTCGCCCTGCCTTACGATGCAGTGCAGGCCGTACTTACTGCCAAATTTACAGAAATCCGGCTTGACGGTCGGTGGCAGCACAACCTGCCAGCGCGCAAACAGCGCCTTCCATGCCCCGCGATACCAGGTGCTGTCCGCCTGCTGCAGCAGCTCACCCAGCGAGACGGGCACCGGGGCGTCAATCTCGGGGGCCGGCTTCACGGCCACCTCGGGCTCCGCCACCCCGACCGGTTCACTGGTCGCGAGTGCTTCAGGCACGGGCTCTGCCACCTTGCTGTCACCGGTCTGCGCCGTATCCATCCCTGCGGGTGCCGTAACGGGCAGCGCCAGGTACTGCCAGGGCTGGTAGTAGTAGGCTGCGCCGGCCAGCAGCGTTACCACCACCATACCGGCCAGTAGCGGCAACCATGGGCGGCGTCGCGTTGAATCCTGCCCGCCCGCAGACAGTACTTCAGCCGATGCCTTGTTGACGATCTTGCGGTCGACGACACCCTTGCCCTCGACATAGGTGCCGAGGAGCGCCCGGTCACACAGCACGTTGATCAGGCGGGGAATGCCCTCGGACAGCTTGTGTATGCGCTCCACGGCCCGTTCCGTGAACAGGTTCCGCGAGCTGCCGCAAATCTGCAGCCGGTGCCTGATGTAGGCATCGGCCTCCTCGCGGCTGATGGGGCCGAGGTGATAGCGCGCGGTGATGCGCTGGGAAAGCTGGCGCATGTCCTCGCGCGACAACTGCTCGCGCAGTTCCGGCTGTCCGATGAGGATAATCTGCAGCAGTTTCTGCGTGGCCGTCTCGAGATTGGTCAGCAGCCGCACCTGCTCGAGCACGTCCGCTGACAGGTTCTGTGCCTCGTCGATGATCAAAACAGTACGACGACCGCGTGCATGTGCGTCCAGCAGGTGCCGGTTCAGCAGATCGATCAGTGTCTTGATGCTGGCATCGTCGCCGGGATGTTTGATACCCAGCTCGTCGCACACGGTCGCGAGCAGCTCCTGGGCAGTCACCTTCGGATTCAGCACAACAGCCACGTCCACGTTATCCGGCACCTGTTCCAGCAGACAGCGGCAGATAGTGGTCTTGCCGGTACCGACCTCGCCGGTCAGCTGCACGAACCCGCCACCCTCGCCAAGGCCATACAGGAGATGTGCCAGTGCCTCCCGGTGGCGCGCACTCATGTAGAGAAAGCGCGGATCAGGCGTGATCGAGAACGGCTGTTCCGTCAGATTGAAATATTCCAGGTACATAACTGTTGAAAATGGGCTGTTGTATTCAAGGCTTGCGGCAACGATTCCGTTCCGGCCGGGCTGCCGCCGATATGCCATGCACCCGCATAATAGCCTTTCTCTACTGCCTGTTGCGACTGTATTTTACTGTGCCACGCGCCCCGGCGGGCGCCCTGCCCCCTGTGTCGATCACTGGAACCGCGCCGGGAGCGCAACAGAATACCGCTGCCTGAAATCAGGGACGGTCCGGCCGAACGCTATCTGGAGCTCGCGCGGGCCGGCGGTATCATGCTGTTTGCAATCGATCCCCCTCACACGAGGCGGGTCTGTGTCAGCGGCATGCAACCGGAAGAATGAGTAACCAAACCGTCCATAGACGGTAGTGGCGCTACACGTGTAATGAGTGCAGGGTTACGGTATGGATGAGCGGGATCATGCCTGCTTCAGGAGCAAGCCTGCTGCAGGAATGCCTAGGATTCGTCGGTATGATTGCGGCGCCGGTTGCGGCTGTCGCGATCCGCTACGGGTGAATGCAGGACCAGGTCCATATCGCGCCAGCTCGGCACATCGAGTGACTGGCGTTTGCCGCTGATGTCCTCGATTACGATACGGCTGCCTCTCCCGCCGGTGAACACGATCGCCCTCACCTGGATCAGCTGTCCGGACTGGTTACTGTACCAGTAGCCGGGAATCGGCTTTTGTTGCAGAAACATCCTGCCTCCTTCGCCCGAAACTGTTATTTTTTGCGAGCTGTTATTGTTATTGCAACCGGATAGCGTTCATTAACGTTGTCCTGCACACATTTATAACGAATTACGGCCGGGGTGGCAATTGTTCGAAGGTACTACCCTGCTTTCAATCACTTAGCCGCACTTGGATTCGCCACAATTGAGGCAGGTCAGACAGCCGTCCATGACGATGGCGGCCTTGGTGTGGCACTTGGCGCATAATTGCGCGCCTTCCGGGAAGTCGCTGTTGTCGGACGTGCCGGCCATACTGCTGGCCGCCTCGAACTCGGCGCGCTTCTCTGCCACCAGTTTTTGCTGGTGCTCGTCCAGGCCATCGTCCTTGAGCAGACCGATCATGCGCATGTGGCATTCGATGGCATCACCGATCTCGGCCACCAGTGACGGCATGTACTTGCCGCCCTTCTTGAAATAACCGCCGCGCGGATCGAACACGGAACGCAATTCCTCTACCAGGAAGGTCACATCGCCGCCCTTCCTGAACACGGCGGAAACAATACGCGTCAGTGCAACGATCCACTGGAAGTGGTCCATGTTCTTGGAGTTGATGAAGATCTCAAACGGGCGGCGCAGTTCGTTCGCGGTGCCCGCGTTGAGGACGATATCGTTGATGGTGACATACAGGGCATGCTCCGACAGCGGCGTCTTGACCTTGTAGGTCGAGCCGATCAGCATTTCGGGACGCTGCAGCTTCTCGTGTAACTGTACGATCTTGTCCTGCGGCTCTTCTGCCGGCGCCGACTCGGCAGCAGGGGCCTGCACCGCGTCCGGAGATTCCTCTTTCCCGGTTACCTGGTAACCGACGATCTTCTTGTCAATTCGAACTGTCATGCTTGTCTACTCCTGCTGAATCTTTATCGATATACCGTCTTTGCGCGCAAAACGGGGAGATCTCTCTATCAAGGTGCGTTGACCCGGGAGATCGCTGCGTCATAAAGCACCTCGCCACGATAATAACCGGATAAATACCTCAGAACTTGCCGTAATAGCCTTCCTTCAGCGCATCGTAAAGGTTGGCCGCGGTATGTGTTTCACCGTCGTACTCGACCTCTTCGTTGCCTTTCAGACTGACCTGCGACCCGTCATCGAGCGTGAATTCATACGTGGTTTTCTCCAGGTCCTCGTCCTTGACCAGCACGCCCTGGAAGGCCTCCGGATTGAAGCGGAACGTGGTACAACCCTTGAGCCCCTGCTCATAGGCATACAGGTAGATATGCTTGAAATCCTCGTACGGATAATCCGTCGGTACGTTTGCCGTCTTGGAAATGGAGGAGTCCACCCATTTCTGGGCCGCGGCCTGGATATCGACATGCTGCGCGGGCGTCACGTGATCTGCCGAGATGAAATAATCCGGCAGTGCATCGTCTTCGCCTTCCATGGTGGCGCTGGCATCCGGGTTGACGAGCTTGCGATAGGCCAGCAGCTCGAACGAGAACACGCCCACCTTTTCCTTGGTCTTGCGGCCTTCGCGAATCACGTTGCGGAAGTAGTGATGCGCGAAACTCGGTTCGATGCCATTACTGGCGTTATTGGCCAGCGACAGGGAAATGGTACCGGTCGGCGCGATCGAACTGTGGTGAGTGAAGCGCGCACCAACCTCGGCCAGCTCATCAACCAGCGCCGGTGCCTCGGCGGCAACACGCTGCATATAGCGGCTGTAGCGCGCATGCAGCACCTTGCCCTTGACCCAGTCGCCCGGCACGTAACCGTCACGGCGCATGTCGGGACGCTTGCGCAGCGTCTCCTCGGTCACCTCGAAATCCTCATCCATCACCGGGGCCGGTCCCTTCTCTTTCGCCAGCTCGAGCGCTATCTCCCAGCCGGTCACGGCCAGTTCACGACTGACGCGTTCGGTAAACTTCACGGACTCTTCCTCACCGTACTTCATGCGCAGCATGGTGACGGTGGAGCCCAGCCCGAGGAAGCCCATGCCATGCCGGCGCTTTCGAAATATCTCATCGCGCTGTCCATCCAGCGGCAGGCCGTTGATCTCCACCACGTTATCCAGCATGCGGGTAAAGATCGCCACGACTTTGCGGAATTCGCCCCAGTCGAACTCGGCACGTCCGGTAAACGGGTCGCGCACGAACTTGGTCAGGTTGACCGAGCCCAGCAGGCAGGAGCCGTAGGGCGGCAGCGGCTGTTCGCCGCACGGGTTGGTCGCACGGATATTCTCGCAGAACCAGTTGTTGTTCATCTCGTTGACCTTGTCGATCAGGATGAATCCCGGTTCGGCGAAGTCGTAGGTGGAGCTCATGATCATGTCCCACAGGCGTTGCGCCGGAATGGTCTTGTAGATCCTGCACGCAACCAGCCCGGCGTTGTTGGTGACGTAGTCGCCCTTGTAGGGCCACTCACGCCAGACCACCTGCAGGGTATCGTTCAGGTCGACGCCCTCTTCCTGTTCCTGCCGGCTGATGGGAAACGCCAGTTGCCAGTCTGCGCCAGCCTTGACGGCATCCATGAACTCCGTCGTGATCAGCAGGGACAGGTTGAACTGGCGCAGGCGGCCGTCCTCGCGCTTGGCACGGATGAAATCCATGACGTCCGGGTGGCCCACGTCGAAGGTTGCCATCTGGGCACCGCGACGACCGCCGGCCGATGATACCGTGAAGCACATCTTGTCGTAGATATCCATGAAAGACAGCGGGCCGGAGGTATAGGCACCGGCACCGGACACGTAGGCACCCTTCGGACGCAAGGTGGAAAACTCGTAGCCGATACCGCAGCCGGCCTTCAGCGTCAGGCCGGCCTCGTGAACCTTCTCAAGGATATTGTTCATGGAATCCTTCACGATACCCGAGACCGTGCAGTTGATGGTCGAGGTGGCGGGCTTGTGCGCCTGGGCGCCGGCATTGGAGGTGATGCGGCCGGCCGGTATCGCACCGTGGCGCAACGCCCACAGGAACTCCCGGTACCAGGTCTCCCGGTCCTCGGGGGTCGTCTCGACATCGGCCAGTGCGCGGGCGATGCGCTGGTAGGTCGAATCGATGGTCTCGTCGACCGGAGTACCGTTCTTTGCTTTCAGCCGGTACTTCTTGTCCCAGATGTCCTGTGATGCCGGCTGCAGCGGTATCTCAGCGACGCTGGTCGGAACTGCTTCGAGGTGCGCGGTGGTGGTCATGCGTCCTGTTTTCCTCCCCTTTATATGGCTTTTTGTGACAGGATTTACCATGATTTCAGCCGGTCGGGACGGGAAATCCGGACAATCGGCTTGGAATCGGTGTGAACACAACATATTGTGTTCGGAAGGCAGAGATTATGCAGTCTGGAGTGGCCTGTCAAGCAGATTTTGTAATCATATGTTTCTTGTTATAATTCATATTATTATATAAATATAACAGGAGAGAAACGCCGGCATTCTGCGCAAATATCGCATAACAGAGAACCACTATATATTGTGTTTCTTATATTGGATATATTCCCCTTTTTCGGGGAAAAACACCCATATAACTATACGTTAGTCTAGCTGGGGTGGGTGATGGTGCATCCCGTGGTGGCCGTCACCGGTCTGCGTGACGGGAGGGGCATGATGCCCGTGTTCACCGGGTTTGGCAAGCAGCATGGCCACACCCAGCAGCATCACGCCCAGACCGGCGACGATGCGGATCCCGGGCTTCTGCAGTAACCGTCCGAAGCGCGTAAATGCCAGCCCCATGACCAGCATGGTCGGCAGGGTGCCGACACCGAAGGACAGCATGATCGCGCCGCCACTCAGTGCGTCGGCACTGGTCATCGCCAGGGCCAGCACGGCATACACCATACCGCACGGCAGCCAGCCCCACACCATGCCGAGCAGCAGCGCCTGACCGGCCGAACGGACCGGCATAAAGCGACGGCCGAGCGGCTCGATGTATCGCCAGAGATGCGCGCCCGCGCGCTCCAGCCACAACAGCGAATGCCACCAGCCGGTGAGGTAGATGCCGAACAGGATCATGATAATGCCTGCGACGATCTTGCCCAGCGGGAAACCCTCCAGCATACCGGTCCCGCCGAGGTGCCAGGCGAAGGCGCCCGCAATGACACCGGCGAGTGTATAGCTGCCGATGCGACCGAGGTTGTAGGCCAGCTGCACGAGCACGAAGCGCCAGCGCGTGTTGCGCAGGTTGTCAGTCAGGCCGCTGGACAGTGCGCCGACAATGCCGCCGCACATGCCGGCGCAGTGCGTCCCGCCAAGCAGGCCGACCATAAACGCCGCGATGAGGGGCTCAATATTAATTGGGATTACTGCTGAATCCATATTGTCCTTCTTTGGAAATCAGTTTGCTGCACTAGATAACAAATACAAAAATATCTCACGCAAGGCCGCCAAGGCGCAAAGAAAAAAGCAGCCACGGAGAACACAGAGCGCACAGAGATAATTCGATTCAAAATACATCTACGTCCCACACTGGCGGGAATCCAGCCCAAAATATAGGCATAGAGATCACAGAGCCCACAGGGAGTAATAAATCATCTCTCTCTCCCTCCGGAGGGAGGGCGATGGACAGGGGGTCTGTTCCCTGTTGCACTGCGATGCTTGGCTGCGCCTGACGGCAATACTATCGGGAATATATTATCCTCTGTGGGCTCTGTGTTCTCTGTGGCATTGTTTTGTTTTCTTGGCGCCTTGGCGACTTTGCGCGAGATATTTATTTTCGCGCCTGCAAGGCACTCCTACTGCACAGGAGCCAGTACAACCGGCCCCTCAACAGGGACTGTCATTTTCCCCGACAACCGCCAGTCATCGGCTTCCAGCTGCAGATACCAGTGACCCTGCGGGAGCCTCGCCAGTCCGCCACGGTAAACGGTCGCGGCAATCGGTGTCAGCCGCACCACCTGGTCGTGCCCGGGTCGTGTCGGGTGCAGTACCGACAGGCGAAGCTCCGCCGGCTGGATATTGCTGTTTGACCGGAGCACGAGTTGTACACGGTTTTCCTGCAGGTCGAGCGCCAGCGTCGCCGCCAGTCCGTACTGTACGGCTGCCTCGTCACGCGCCAGATCACGGTTGATGGCCTTGCCGCGCTTGTAGTAATCATCCACCACCAGGCCGTCGCTGGTGGTCACGGCCAGGTAGATCGTGATCATGCCGCCAATTACCGCAGCAGACGGAAACAGTATCAGCAGCCACACCCAGGGTTCCCGATACCAGCGGCCTGTACGGCGGTCTTTTGCCATCGCCATGCTCACATCGGTCCCAGGAAGCGCGCTTCTTCGGTAACAGCCAGCGAGGAGTCACCCTCGGCCACCAGCTCGAACACAATACTGCTGCTGCGCGCCTCCAGATCGCCTTCCTCCACGCGCAACCGGACCGGCAATTCCAGCACACCACCACTGGCAACCCGGATACTCGGCAAATCCATGTGCAATTCGAGGCTCCTGATTCCGCTTGCAGTCAGATCGTAGGTATGTGCAACTCCATCCATGTTGAGGATTTTCAGGATATAGACGTTCTCGATGAGCCCCTCGCTGGTCTCGCGGTAGAGCTGATTGCGGTCACGAATGACATCGAGTCCCAGTGGCGTCCGGTTCAGCAATGACCAGGC
>JABDRC010000217.1 GCA_013041945.1 Halobacteria archaeon | reverse complement strand
ACCAGTGACAGGTGAAGTAACCGATGGAGATGAACAGCGGCTTGTTCTCGCGGCGCGCCTTCTGCAGCGCCGCCTCGCCCCAGGGATACCACTCCACCGGGTTGTCGGCATGCAGTTGCAGATAGGGACTGGATTCCCCGGCCAGCCGCCAGCCGCCCGCGCGTTCGCTCGCGGGGAGCATGGCGGCAAACAGCAGCAGAATGGCGGCAAGCAGACCCCTTGTCATGTCGCATACCCGCCGGGGGTATTGTTCTCGATTGGTTGATTCATAATTTAAAACTTTGCCACAGAGGGCACAGAGATAGAATGCAAAAACCAAATATAATCAAGGTCGTTTCCGGAGCATAGAGATTGATTTCTTCCGGAGATATACAAGATTTACTGGTTGTTTTCTCTGTGCCCTCTGTGAACTCTGTGGCGAATATTTTTATTCCACACGTTTACTTATGAGCACCAGTCCGGACTATCGTTCAATCGGCGAATCAACCGAACCGGTAGTGTTTCGAGACCGGCTCACTGATATCCCAGACACAGGACATGCCGGCGGGGAAGATCACGTAGTCGCCGGTCGTGATGTTAACCGGCGCACCCCCTTCCGGTGTGACCGTTACGCTGCCCGCAATGAGGTAACAGGTCTCCTGTGTATCATAGGTCCAGTCGAAGCGTGAGACCTCCTTCTCCCACACCGGCCAGTCGAAGACACCCAGTGCATCGAGTTGCGAACGTTTCAGTTTGTGCTCGATTACGATTTCCATAATGCTCCCCCTGCGACCTGTCGGCTAGCGCCTGAAAAACAGGCTGATAACGATGCTGGCAATGATACTGACCACGATCATGGAGGTGACCGGTATAAACAGCGTGCCGTGTTCACCTTCCCGGCGGATGTCACCCGGGAGGTGCCCGAACCAGCCGAACAGGCCCGGCGCGAACTGCAGCGCCAGCCCTGCCACCACGATGACCAGCCCGATGATGATGAGCAGTTTACCCATGGCTGTCAGCCAAGCAGCAATCCCGCGCAACCAGGTCGCAGGATGGCGTCGTTCGAACCGCGGGCGAATACCGCTGATCCGTGCCATGAGGACCGGGACCTGCGTGGTGCCGCAACAGAACCGTCGTGTGGCATTCAATGCACCGCATCACTGTGCTGCTGTCGCCACTCCGGCAAGCCAAGCAGGGCGCGTACGTTTTGCGTCGTGGCGCGCGCGATTGCATCGGGGTCCGTATCCCGCACCCCGGCCAGGGCCGCCAGGCAGTAAGGCAGATACTCCGGACTGTTGCGCTCGCCGCGATGCTGCATCACGGTCATGTCGGGGGCGTCGGTCTCGAGCACAATCGATGCCAGCGGCAGCTCGCGTGCCAGTGCACGCAACTTGCTGGAACGCTCGAATGTCAGCATGCCGCCGAAGCCGAAACTGAAACCCAGCTCGATGTAGCGCTGCGCCTGTTGCAGGCTGCCGTTGAAGGCATGCACGATTCCGCCGGACACGCGGATGCGCTGCAGCGTGGACAGCACCCGGTCATGCGCCTTCAGGACATGTAAAATCACCGGCAGCTCCGCGCTGCGTGCGATTGCCAGCTGCGCCTCGAACAGGGCCTGCTGGCGGTCGGGGTCGAGCCCCCTGACGTGCAGGTCGAGCCCGATCTCGCCGATGGCCACCGGCCGCCTGCCGGCAAGCATCGTTTCCAGCAGGGCCACGTCATCCGGGTCATGCTGCTCGAGGTACACCGGGTGCAGACCGAAGGCCGGGTACAGGTCCGGCACCTGCCGGCTCAACTGCCACAACGGCTCCCACCCGGAGGCCTGCACCCCCGGTACGACAAACCCGCTCACGCCGCTGGCACGGCTGCGCGCAATCACCGCCGCACGGTCGGCATCGAAGGCCGGCAGGTCGAGGTGACAGTGGCTGTCGATCAGTTCCATATGTTCATTCTATGCCGATAGTTGCCTCAAACACAGTGGATTTCTGGTATGTTGCCGCCCCATGACAGCAGACAGCACACGACGCTTCGGCGGCATCAGCCGCCTGTACGGCGACGCCGGCCTGCATCGCCTGCAGCAGGCGCATGTGTGCGTGCTCGGTATCGGCGGCGTCGGCTCCTGGGCCGCCGAGGCGCTGGCACGCTCGGCGGTCGGCACGCTCACGCTGATCGACCTCGACCACGTGGCCGAATCGAACATCAACCGCCAGTTGCCGGCACTGACCGACACGCTTGGCATGGCCAAGGTACAGGTCATGGCGGAGCGGATACACGCCATCAACACGGACTGCCGGGTGCATGCAGTCGAGGAATTCCTGACGGCCGACAACATGGAAACCCTGCTTGGCCGCGGCTTCGACTACCTCATCGACTGTGTCGACGGCTTTCGCATCAAGGCGCGACTGATCGCATATTGCAAACGCAACAAGCTGAAACTGGTCACCGTCGGCGGGGCCGGCGGGCAGCGCGACCCGACCCGTATTCGCGTGGCGGACCTCAGCCGGACCGAACATGACGCCCTGTTGTCGAAGACGCGCAAACTGCTGCGTTATGACTATAACTTTCCGACCAACCCCAGGCGGCGCTTCGATATCCCGTGCGTTTATTCAGAGGAACAGCCGCTGTTTCCGGCAGAAGACGGTGGTGTGAGCCCGGCCAAACCGGTCAATGCCGCTGCCGGCGGCCTGAGCTGCGCCGGCGGGCTCGGCTCGGCCATGCCGGTCACGGCCAGCTTCGGCCTGGCGGCAGCGGCCCACGTGCTGGGAAAGCTGACCGAACCGGTCAGGGATTGAACGCTTCAGGCGAAGCCAGCCAGGCAAGCTCTTCGGGCGTACTGTCGCGGTCAAGCGTGATATTGCGGTGCGGAAAGCGCCCGAAGCGGCGCACGATGTCGCGGTGATGACGGGCAAACCCGAGGTTGGCGTCCAGGCCGGCCTGTTCGAACAATTCCACCGAGCGGTCCTGGTCGGCCAGTGACTCACTGTGCATATAGGGCAGGTAAAGAAAGGCCAGCCTGTCCTTCGGCAACCTGTGGTCAAACCCCCTGTCAATGGCGCGTGCAGCGACGGCGCGCGACAGCGCCTCGGTGCTGTGACGCAGCGCCTGCCCGCGATACATGTTCAGTGGAAACTGGTCCAGCACGATGACCAGTGCCAGTGCACCCTCGGGGCTCGCCTCCCAGCCGGCCAGCTGACCGTCGCGTGCCTGCTCCCAGGTGGCCTCGAAGCGGGACCGGACGGCCGCATCAAACGCCGGCGTCGAGTTGAACCAGCGTTCACGCGACTCCTGCGCAAACCAGAACTCGAGCGCCTCCTGCGGTTGCATTCGGGCGTTACTGGACACTCCCGAAGCCGGTATCAATACTGCCGGCCGGTGGTTCCAGCCCCGCCAGTCGGCAACCCTGTGCAACCGGACCGGCGGGAAACAGCTTGTACAGGAATTTCATACCGCCGCTGTCATGGAATTTCTCATCCAGTGCATCATGCAGTTCGCGCATGTTGATACCCTGCCCGTCGTCGTGACGCGCAAAATACTCCTGCAGGGCCCTGACTGCGTCCCAGTGACTGTCGTTTGGCTCCAGGCCGGCGGCCGCGGCGGCCTGGTCCGGTGACCAGCCTGTCGGTGCAAATGGAAAACCGGTTGACGCATCGTTGTTTGATTGTATTTCCGCCACTTTCATGCCCCCTTGTGATTGCCCGCATCTACGTACAAATTCAGGCTACCCTATCAATGTAGATGGCAGACTGCACTCGTGCAAGCCCCGCACCGTTCGCATCAGGTCGGCAGGAAGCGTCCACCCGAGGCGATGGCGATTACCAGCAGGCCGAGGAGCGTATTGATGCCCACCATGATGCGGATCTGCGCCAGCTGTTTGCCGCCTGCCGGCCAGTCCGCCTGCTCCACGGCGGTACGCAGTCGCCGGTACGGCGCGAAAAACACGTGCAGGAAGATCAGCATCATGACCAGTCCGAGTCCGAACATCAGGTTGATATACAGACCGGAGGCAGCGAATCCGCCGAACACCGCCAGCACCATCCACAGCCCGGTGGCGAGGATGATGGCGATCGAGACAAACACCCACGGGAAGAACCGGCCGAACACACCGGCCCACAGCTTCAGCCGCGCTGGCGGTTCCAGCTGGCTGGCCGCGACCGGACGCAGAAACATGTAGGCGAAAAACATGCCGCCCACCCAGACAACCACGGCCAGTACGTGCAGTAACAGTGCAACACCCATGAGACATTCTCCTGTTAATTCAGTGTATGCTGTCGCAACCGGCGGCATTGTACAATGCCGCGCCGGTTTTTTTGCAAACAACGGGATGAATTCAATGTCAGCCACCGAAAACGGAACCGTACTCATCAGCCAGTCAGTCGCCATCCTGGTGGACGGCAACAATATCGAGCGCAGCATCCACTCCGAAACGAACAAGCCGAACACCATGCTCAACTTCGACACCCTGGTGCCCCGCCTGCTGGGCAATCGCGGCCTCAACCGACTGGTCTACTTCCGCGAAGGCAAGCAGATTTCCTCGAAACTGAAAGAGCGGCTGCACAGTAACTACCACGGCTCGGTACGGCCCTGCCGCAAGAGTGCGGACATTCCCCTGTCGATCAAGGCGACCCAGCTGGCCAGCAAGGTCGACACCATCATTATAATGTCGGGCGACTCGGACTTCGTGGAACTCGTCAGCCACCTGAAGGCCGAGGGCGTACGCGTGGAGATCGCCTCGGTACCCTCCACCACCTCGAAGCTGCTGACCGGGGAGGCCGATTACGTGCACGAAATCACCCGTGACGACTGGTTTACCCTCGAGACCAAGAAGACCACCCGCAAGAAAAGCCAGCGCGGCAAGCAGCAGGACAAATCACCGGAATCAAAGTCCGGGTAAGCCACTGTTACCGGCAAGTCCCGGATCAACGTCACGCGCGCACTGCCGGCCCTCGCGCATCGCCCGGACCACCAGTGACTGGCCACGGCGCGGAAAACCGCTCAAATCTGCAGGTTAATCCGGCATGCCGCCGCTCGTCTCGATCAGGCGCAGCTTGGCGGCGCGCCTCAGCTTCTTGATGGTGGCCTCGCGCCGGCTGGCTGAACTGCGTGTGTGTCCGCCCTCCAGGAAGACCACCTCTACCGGCCGCTTGCCGCGAAAGTACTTCGCTCCGCGCGCGCTGCCGTGTTGCGCGATACGCCGGTCGATGTCGAGCGTGATACCGGTGTACAGTGAATTATCAGTGCACCGGATGATGTATACCTGCCAGTCCGCGTCAGCCAAGCGATCTCCCGCCGCTACGATTTCCACCATACCCAAGCATACCCCACCCTGCTGTGCTAGTATCCCCGCCACACGGGCGGCACTCATGGACCCGAACACCATCTGAATGGAGAGAGACTATGCAAATTGAAAACAACCGGGTCGTGAGCATTGCCTATACCCTGAAGGACAACGACGAAAATATCATCGACCAGTCAAACGATGGCAGCTTCTGTTACCTGCACGGCGCCAGCAACATCATCCCCGGTCTGGAGAGCGCCCTGGCCGGCAAAGCGGCCGGCGATGAACTCGCGGTATCCATTGCGCCCGAGGAAGGCTATGGCACGCGCGAGGAAGACCGTGTCCAGGATGTCCCGCGCGAGATGTTTCCGCCGGAGCAGGAACTGGAGGCCGGCATGCAGTTCCATGCGCAAAGCCCGGAAGGACATGCTGTCATGGTCACGATCGCAAAGGTTGAAGGCGACACCATCACCGTCGACGGCAATCATCCGCTGGCCGGCGTGCAACTGAATTTCGTGGTCAAGATCATGGAGATCCGCGAGGCGACCGCGGAAGAAATCGAGCACGGTCACGTGCACGCCCCGGGCGAACACGAGCACGGCTGATCATCCCGCACAGTCATGAAGGCCAGTGATCTCAAGAAGGGCCTGGTACTCGACATCGACGGGCGCAGTATCCTGGTCAGGCAACTGGACGTACAGAGTCCCTCCTCGCGCAGCGGCAGCACGCTCTACAAGGTGCGCGGCGTCGATATCGTCACCAAACAGAAATACGAGAACCGCTTCAAGGGCGACGCGACTGTCGACACGGTCGATTTCAGCCGTCGCCCGGTGCAGTTTCTCTACCAGGACGGTGACGGCTGCACCTTCATGGACCGGGAAACCTTCGAGCAGTACACGCTCGGCACGGCAGACCTCGAGGATGAATTGCACTATCTGGGCGAGGACCTCGACGGCATCCTGGCCATGATCGCGGACGACCGCATCCTCGGCATCGATCTGCCTGCGACCGTGGTACTGGAAATCACCGAGACCGCGCCGGGCATGAAGGCGGCCTCGGCCTCCTCGCGCACCAAGCCCGCCACCCTGAATACCGGCCTGGTCGTACAGGT
>JABDRC010000094.1 GCA_013041945.1 Halobacteria archaeon | reverse complement strand
ACAGGTTGACGTTCACGTCCGCCTGCCCCAGCAGGTGACGGACCGTGCCGCCCTCCTGATCGAGCAGCGCCGTCATCAGGTGGGCGGGTTCGATAAACTGGTGATCACGGCCGACCGCCAGGCTCTGCGCCTCGGCCAGGGCCTGCTGGAACTTGCTGGTCATCTTGTCCATGCGCATGTGAAATGCCTCTGAAAATTTGCATTATTCTCTGTTAGATAGGGGGTGGTCGCTGGTATTTCAAGGGTTGGCGGATCGCCCAGGCTGCCATGCCGGAGCCCTTACAAAACTTGCCTGCATTATAAATGAGCCACGGAAGCACACGGAATTACACGAAATAAATAAATGGCTACGGAAGCACGCGAAATTTCAAACAAAAAAATCAGAAAACACTCGCCACGGAATCCACGGAAGGACACGGAAAAATAAATGCCATGACAACACGAGTACTTACCCTGGCCAACGGGATCACATACCAAAGGCGTCCGAAGATAGAGCTATCAGATATCACATCGGTCCAGTTCCGGGTATTTCCGTGGATTCCGTGGCAAGTATTTTCGAAATTCTTTTGATTCCGGGTGCTTCCGTGGCTTATTTAATTTGATTAAAAATCAGTGCAGGGTTGAATGTGCGGCAAATATGATCAGCACGCCTGCCGAGATCAGCACCACCTGCTGGAGCATGGCGCGTCCCTCGACACGCTGGTGCAGGGTGGGGATGAGATCGGCCACGGCGATGTAGATAAAACTGGAGGCGGCCACCGCCAGCACGTAAGGCAGGATGTGCTGGACATCCTGCAGGGCATACCAGGCCAGCACACCGCCGATGACCGTGGTCAGGCTGGAGAGGACGTTGTAGAAGAATGCCCTGCCGCGTGTGAACCCGCTGTGCAGCAGTACGGCAAAATCACCCACTTCCTGCGGGATCTCGTGGGCCGCAACCGCGAGGCTGGTCACGATACCGAGGTGCACGTCGGTAAGAAACGCGCCCGCGATGAGGATGCCGTCGAGGAAATTGTGCAGGCCGTCACCGATCAGGATCAGGGTGCCGGTCGACTGCGGGTGGTCGACCGGCTCACTGCCGTGCACCTCGCAGTGATCCTCGTGACAGTGGCGCCAGATCACCAGCTTTTCCAGCAGGAAGAAACCCAGCAAACCGAGTAACACGGCCAGCGGAATGGCATGCACATCGCTGTCGGCGGCCAGTTCCAGCGCATGCGGCAACAGGCCCAGAAAGGCGGCGCCCAGCAGCGTGCCGGTGGCAAAACTGATCAGGTGCGGCAGCAGCGTGCCGCGCCGCGCCTCGCTCAGCACCAGGAACAGTGCCGCGGCCAGGACGCTGAGCACACCGCCCAGCAGGCAAAACAGCACGATCCAGGTGATCAAAGACAAAGCTGGCTCTCTCCCGGTTGTCTATACGAATGGAATCTTGCAGGATTCGCGGGAATGACAGAATTTTTCGCGCACGCGGTGCATTCCTGCAGCAACACAGTCAACGACAGGCATCATACGCATTGCCCTACCCGCCAGCCAGCCAGATCAGTGACGCCATCCGCCCTGTCACACCATCCCGCCGGTAGGAGAAAAAACGCGCCTTGTCTGTAAAGGTGCAGTCCTGCCCGCCATAGACTGCCAGGACGCCGGCACCGGCCAGGCGCTGGCGGGCGAGCTGATACAGGTCCGCCCGCAGGCTGCCGTCCGGCCCCGGTGCGAATGCCGCGGCGGCCTGCGGATCATGCGCCACGAATGCAGCACGCACCTCCTCCCCCACGGCGAAGGCGTGCGGTCCGATGGCGGGGCCCAGCCAGGCGAGCAGGTCCGAACCGGTCGCGGGCAGTGCGGTGACGGCCGCCTCGACGACACCCGCGGCCAGACCACGCCAGCCGGCATGGACCGCGGCGACACAGCGGCCGTGCCGGTCGCTGAGCAGGACCGGCAGACAGTCTGCGGTCAGCACGGCGCACACCACATTCGCACGACGGCTCCAGCTGCCATCCGCTTCGACGCCGGGCTGTGCCGTTGCCGCATCGACAATCCGTGTCCCGTGCACCTGCTGCAGCCAGACCGGCGCGGACGGCAGATCGAGCATTGCCTGCAGGCGCTCGCGATTGGCATGCACCGCCGCCGGCTCGTCCTCCACGTGGTCGGCAGGATTCATGCTGCGCCAGGGTCCGCGACTGACGCCACCGGTGCGGGTGGTGGTCACCGCGCGCACGGTCAGCGGCACGGGCCAGTCAGGCACGATCCAGTCGTCACCCGTCATGCGCCGTCCGCATCCGCTTGCAGGGTAGCGATCAGCCCTGCCATGTCAGCCGGCACGGCCGCCTCCCAGCTGACCGGCTCGCCGCCGGAGGGATGCCGCAACTCCAGCCGGACCGCATGCAGGGCCTGGCGCCTGAACGAGGTCAGCGCCGTCTTCAGCGCTGCGCTTGCACCGGCCGGCAGTCGCAACCGGCCGCCGTAGACCGGGTCGCCCACGACCGGTGTCCGGTTATAGGCCATGTGCACGCGAATCTGGTGGGTACGACCGGTCTCGAGCGAGACCCGGACAAGCGTGTGCGCCCGGAAGCGGGCCTGTACGCGGAAATGCGTGACCGCCTCCTTGCCGCCGGCGACCACCGCCATGCGCTTGCGGTCGACGGGATGACGCCCGAGCGGCGCATCGATGGTGCCCCCCGCGGTCAGCACGCTGTTCACCACGGCCAGGTATTCACGTTTGACAGTGCGGGCCTGCAAGGCATCGACCAGCTGTTTGTGCGCGGTGAGGGTGCGCGCCACCACCATCAGCCCGGTGGTGTTCTTGTCCAGCCGGTGCACGATACCGGCACGCGGGAGGGCGGCCAGCCCGGCGTCGTGGTGCAACAGCGCATTCAGCAGTGTCCCGGAAGGATTGCCCGCCGCCGGGTGCACCACCAGGCCGGCCGGCTTGTTGATGACCAGCAGGTCCGCATCCTCGTGGATGATCTCCAGCTCGATCGGCTCGGCTTTATCGACGGTCTGGTCGGCAATCTCGGCAACGATACGCACGCGCTCCCCGCCATGGACCGTCTCCCGGACACGGGCGGTGCGCTCATCCACCGTCACCTGCCCGGCGCGAATCCATTGCTGCAGGCGGCTGCGCGAATAGTCCTGCACCAGCGCGGCCAGCGCCTGGTCGAGGCGCCGGCCGCGCAGGGTAGCGGGGATTTCCAGTTCCAGCTGTACGGTATCCGGCATGACAGGGGCGAGATTGGGGTATACTTTGCGGGTTTAATCTATTGTTATCATACTAGACCCATGCGCCTGCCGAGTATATTGATATTAACCGCGTCCCTGGTCCTGTCAGGGTGTTCCTGGCTGCCGGAACAGGTGGACACTACCAAGGACTGGTCGGCGAACAGGCTGTATTCCGAAGCCAGGCAGCAGCTCGATGACAAGAACTACGAGAAGGCAATCGAGTATTTCGAGACACTCGAGGCGCGCTACCCGTTCGGACGCTACGCACAGCAGGCACAGCTGGAAATCGCCTACGCCTACTACAAGTACGATGAACCGGAACTGGCGATCGCCGCGGCCGAGCGTTTTATCAAAATCTACCCGCGCCATCCCAATATCGACTATGCGTGGTACCTGAAGGGCCTGACGAACTACAACCGCGGCAAGAGCCTCGTCTCGCGCTACCTGCCGCAAAACCCGGCAGAGCGGGACACCTTCAACATGCAGACGTCCTACGATGATTTCGAACAGCTCATGCAGCGCTATCCCGACAGTATTTATGCACAGGACTCGGCCCAGCGTATGATCCACCTGCGCAACAACATGGCCGAATACGAGTTGCACGTGGCCGACTATTACATGCGCAGACAGGCCTATGTCGCGGCCGCCAACCGCGGCAAGCACGTGGTCGAACATTTCCAGCGGACGCCGTCCGTACCCGACGCGCTGGCCATTATGGTGCGTGCCTACCGGAAACTCGATGCCGATGATCTGGCCGAGGACGCCCTGCGCGTGCTCCGGCTGAACTACCCCGACAACCCGGAAACCGTGCGGCTCGCCGCCGACGCGACTTATACGGGTGACGAAGAGGAATCGGTGTTCTGGAAGTTCTGGTAACCGCTGGTGATCGGATAGCGGCGATCGCGCCCGAAGGCACGCTGCGTGATGCGTACGCCCGGCGGCGCCTGGCGACGCTTGTATTCGTTCCGGTCAACCAGCTTCGCCACCCGCCTTACGACCGCGACCTCGAAACCGGCTGACACGATCTCCTCGACGGACTGGTCATGCTCGATGTAGCGCTCCAGTATCGGATCGAGTATCTCGTAGGGCGGCAGGCTGTCGGCATCGACCTGGTCCGGCGCCAGTTCGGCCGATGGCGGCCGCTCGATGACCCGCTGCGGAATGACGCGGCCAAGGCTGTTGCGATACTCCGACAGTCGATATACCAGCAACTTCGGCACATCCTTGATCGGCGCATAACCCCCGGCCATGTCGCCGTAGAGCGTGGCATAGCCGACTGACACCTCGCTCTTGTTGCCCGTGGTCAACAGGATCCTGCCCTGCTTGTTGGACAATGCCATCAGGATGATGCCCCGGCAGCGCGCCTGAATATTTTCCTCGGTTGTATCCGGCTCGGTGCCGTGAAAGATTTCCTCCAGCACCCCGAGGAAACTGCTGAACGGGCCCTCGATCGGGATCACATGGTAGTCGACGCCCAGCAGTTCGGCTTCGGCACGCGCATCCTCGCTGCTCATGTCCGCGGTATAGCGCGAGGGCATCATCACAACCGACACGCGCTCCGCGCCAATGGCATCCACGGCGATGGCCAGTGTCAGGGCGGAATCGATGCCGCCGGACAGGCCAAGCACTGCGCCCCCGAAACCGTTTTTCTTGACGTAGTCACGCACCCCGAGCACCAGGGCACCGTATACCGCGGCCTCCTCCGACAGCACCGGCGCACAATCGGCCGGCACGGGAAGCAGGCGGTCACCGCAACGGAAATCGACCGGGTACAGCCCTTCGACACAGGCGGGTGCATGCTGTGTCACCACGCCGTCCGGGCCGACCGCGAAGGAGCCGCCGTCAAACACCAGTTCATCCTGCCCGCCTACCAGGTTGACGTACACAATCGGCAGGTTGCTGTTGCGCGCGCGCTGCGCCAGCATCTGCTCGCGTTCGTCGCGCTTGCCGGTATGGAAGGGTGAAGCATTGATGTTGATGAGGACGGCAGCACCGGCCTCCGCTGCCTGGCAGGCCGGTCCCTGCACCCAGATATCCTCGCAGATGGTGATACCCAGCCGGACATCACGGACCGGCACGATGCAGGGCGCATCACCCGCCGCAAAGTAGCGCTTCTCGTCGAACACGCCGTAGTTGGGCAGGTGCTGTTTGCGGTACAGACCGGCGATCCCCCCATCCCGGATAACGCCGGCCACGTTGTACAGTACTCCCTCTTCCTGCAACGGATAACCGACCACCGCGGTGATACCCGTGATCCCGTCGGTCAGCCGGGCCACGGCCGCCTCGACCTGCCCGATGAAATGCGCCCGCAGCAACAGGTCTTCAGGCGGATACCCGGTCAGGGCCAGCTCCGGGAATACGATGACATCGGCTGCCAGCTCGTCACGCGCCTCGTTACAGGCCGCCAGCATCTTGCTGGCATTGGCCTCGATGGCACCGACCATGAAGTCCTGCTGGGCCATGACGATGCGGAGACCGGTGTTGTTTTTGTCTGTCATGGAGCAATGATGCCGCTATTTAGCGGACATTAAAACATTAATCTCGCGCAAAGCCGCGAAGAAAATTCAAAAACTTGCCACAGAGAACACAGAGAACACAGAGAACACAGAGAAAAACAATACTTAATGCTGAAACAATTGCACGTCATTCCCGCGCAGGCGGGAATCCAGTCTGGAAATTACAACCGCAATAAATACTGATTATCCTGTGGCTTCAGTGCACCGTCCTGTCCTAAGCGTAAAACGGAATTTGCGATTGTATATTTACCACTGGATTCCCGCCTGCGCGGGAATGACGTACTTTTTTGTATTCTCTGTGTCCTCTGTGGTGATTTTTGTTTTCTTAGCACCTTACGGCAACTACTCCATGCGTTGATCTACCCTCTGGATTCACGCCGGAGCCTGTCCCCGCGAAGGCGGGCGCGGGAATGACAGTATTTTTAGTATCGAGTATTTATTTTTCTCTGTGTCCTCTGTGTTCTCTGTGGCAAGTTTTTGAATTTTCTTCGCGCCTTGGCGGCTTGGCGC
>JABDRC010000214.1 GCA_013041945.1 Halobacteria archaeon | reverse complement strand
GCCTGTATCAGATCTTCCACCTGCACCGAAGGTGGCAATCGGTTCATCAAATGGTAGGCAATCCGCTTCACCAGCGGTGCATGCCCGGTCACCATGTCATCGAAGGATTTTTCCTGTACTGCACCGTAAGTTGCAAGATTGCTCACAGCACCATCTCCCCATAGTCACTGGAATATTTAATCAGGCGTTCCACAAAGAACTGCACCTGGCCGTTGGCACCTTGTGGCTGCGGCCATGTCTCTATTTTTTTTGCCAGACTGCGAAACACCTGTGCGGCCCTGCTGCGTGGAAACGCTTGCACCACGGGCTTTTGCGTTCTTACTGCTTTGCGCAGGCTTTCATCGAACGGAATGGCCCCCATGAAGCCGAGGGTCACGTCAAGGTAGCGGTCGGTCACCCGACACATCTTGTTGAACAGCTCACGGCCCTCCTGGGCGCTGCGCACCATGTTGGCCAGAATACGGAAGCGCTGGTGACCATAATCACGGTTGAGCAGTTTGATGATCGCGTAGGCATCTGTGATCGATGCCGGCTCGTCGCAGACCACGACCACGACTTCGTGTGCTGCACGGGAAAAACTCAGGACGGTGTCGGAGATACCGGCTGCGGTGTCAACAATCAGCAGTTCCGTGTCTGCGGCCAGTTCACTGAACGCCCTGATGAGACCGGTGTGTTCGGCCGGACTCAGTTCGGCCAGTGACTGCAGACCTGAGGCACCTGGCACTACCTGCAAGCCCGCCGGCCCCTCCACCAGGATTTCATCCAGCGTGCGTTCACCGCGCATCACGTGCGACAGATCGTATTCGGGGTGCAGGCCAAGCACGACATCGATGTTGGCAAGACCCAGATCGGCATCCAGCAGCATGACCTTCTGCCCCATCTCGGCCGCTGCCACACCAAGGTTGACCGAGACATTGGTCTTACCGACGCCGCCCTTGCCACCGGTCACCGCGATGGTGCGTACCGGGCGTGGATTGACCATCTGGCGCAGACCACTGGCCTGATCGATCGGAGAATCAGCCGTTAACATGTGCATTTGCTCCACCGAAGGCCAAGGCCAGGTAGCCGGGATCAAGGGCAATGGGATTTTCTGCGAGCAGTTCAGCGGCGCGCGCGACCAACGGATGCGCCTTGGCCGCCTGCAGATCTTCCGGGACACGCTGACCGTCAGTGACGAAGGCGGTCGCGAGCCCGGCCTGGATCAACGCCGACAACACGCTGCCAAGGCTGGCCGCCTCATCGAGTTTGGTGAGCACGCAGGCATCGGGTCGAAACTCGGCGAATACGCGCATCGCCCGCTGCACCGCCGCGGGCTCAGTGGTGGCTGAGAGGGTCAGCAGGGTACGCAGGCCGGGACCGACCGCCGCCAGTGTCTCGCGCTGGTCTGCCACCCGCTCGTGTGCCGTGGCCATCCCCGCCGTGTCCACCAGGATAAGACGCCGGTCTCCCAGCATGTTGAGCGCGTCATCCATCTCTTCGCGGCTGGTCGCCGTGCGCACAGGCACGTTCAGAATGCGGGCATAGGTCTGCAACTGGTCGCGCGCGCCGATGCGAAAGTTGTCGGTGGTGATCAGGGCCACGTTGCGATGACCGTGGCGTAAGGCGAAACGCGCGGCCATCTTGGCGATCGTCGTGGTCTTGCCAACACCGGTCGGCCCGACCAGCGCAGTCACACCGCCCTGCTCGAGCATATCGGAGTCGAAGATACTCAGTTCACCGGCGAGGACGTACAGGGCCTTGCGCCACGCCTTTTCAATATCCTCGACATCACTCACCCGCTCCGACAAGCGACGCGCGATGTCGGCGTTGAGGCCCAGCGCCATCAGGCGTCCGAGCAGTTCCTGCGAATGCGGCGCACGCTGTCCGAGGTCATACCAACTGAGACCGCTCAGTTCCGCCTGCATCCAGCGCCGCAGGTTATACATCTCGCGCCGCATGTCCTCGAGTGCATCGTCCCGGTCCTTTGCGGCGACGTCCTGATACTTTGCGGCGACTGCATCATCAGGGGCCGGGGGTGCCTGCACCTTGCCTGGGTTGCCTGGGCGGGAATTCGGAATCCGCTGGTCAACCGTGTCGCCGGACATGTCCTCTACCAGGTCCACCGCGGCGGTTAGTTCGACGCCCCCCTCGACCGATTTGTTCGACAGGATGACTGCGTCTTCGCCCAGTGCCTCACGCACCATGCGTAGTGCCTGTCGCATGTCCTGCGCAACAAAGCGCTTGATTTTCATGTACAACGGCCCTCGTTCTTTGCCGGGGCCGCGGGGCGGCCCTTAGGCTTCGTTCGGATTCCGGCCGATGGTGCTGATCACCTTGATCTGCCGGCTGTCCGGAATCTCGTTGTAGGACAGGACGCGCATCCCTGGCACACTGTGGCGAGCGAATTTGGCCA
>JABDRC010000210.1 GCA_013041945.1 Halobacteria archaeon | reverse complement strand
TCGTGAAGGAGCATTACCACGGCATCTTCAGTTTTGTGCTGCATGCCTTTGCCGCGCCGGCCATCTACCTCGCCGCGGCCGGTGTCGGGATGGCCTGGTACATGACCCTTAAAAACCCGGATTTCGCCGATGGCATGCGGCGGCGCTTCAGCGCGCTCTACAAGCTGCTGGTCAACAAGTACTACGCGGACGATTTCAACGACATCGTGTTCGCCGGCGGTGCGCGCGGTGTCGGCAGGCTGCTGTGGCGTATCGGTGATGTCGTCATTATCGACGGCCTGCTGGTCAACGGCAGTGCCCGCCTGGTCGGCTGGACCTCGGGCATCATCCGCAGGATCCAGACCGGTTACCTGTACACCTATGCCTTCAGCATGATCATCGGGCTGGCATTGATGCTGTACTGGTTTGTCTTCCGCACCGCAGGAGCCGGCGCATGATCGACTATCCGCTGTTGAGCCTGCTCATCTGGCTGCCGGTCGCCGGCGGCGCGGCGCTGCTGGCCATGGATGCGCTGGGCAACCCGGGCTGCCGGCTGATGGCACTGCTGGTCTCCGTGGTGACGTTCCTGCTCAGCCTTTCGCTGTACACGAATTTCGATTTCACCACGGCCATCATGCAGTACCAGGAGAGCGTGCCGTGGATCGATGCCATCAGTGCAAACTACCACCTCGGTGTGGACGGTATCTCGATGCCGCTGATCATCCTGACCACCTTCACCACCGTTCTGGTGGTGCTGGCCGGCTGGGAGGTGATCCGCGAGAAGACGGCCCAGTACATGGCGGCCTTCCTGATCATGGAGGGGCTGATGAACGGGGTGTTCGCCGCGCTGGATGCCGTGCTGTTCTACGTGTTCTGGGAGGCCATGCTGATCCCGATGTTCCTGATCATCGGGGTATGGGGCGGGCCGCGGCGCGTCTACGCCACCATCAAGTTCTTTCTCTATACCTTCCTCGGTTCGGTGTTCATGCTGGTTGCGCTGATCTACATGTACCTGCAGGCGGACAGCTTCAGTATCCTCGATTTCCACCTGCTGCCGCTGGGCATGACCGAACAGATTCTGATTTTCATCGCCTTCCTGCTGGCCTTCGCGGTGAAGGTGCCGATGTGGCCGGTACATACCTGGCTGCCCGACGCCCATGTCGAGGCGCCGACCGGCGGTTCCGTGATCCTGGCCGCCATCATGCTGAAGATCGGCGGCTACGGTTTCCTGCGCTTCAGCCTGCCGATCACCCCGGATGCCAGCCATGCGCTGGACTGGCTGATCATCCTGATGTCGCTGGTGGCGGTGGTCTACATCGGCTTCGTCGCGCTGGTGCAGGAGGACATGAAAAAGCTGATTGCCTATTCATCCATTGCCCACATGGGTTTTGTCACGCTGGGCATTTTCCTGGTATTCACGCTGCTGGATAACACGGGCTCGGTCAACGGCGCCGCCCTCGGCATGGAAGGCGGCATGGTGCAGATGATCTCGCACGGCTTTATTTCCGGTGCGCTGTTCCTGTGCGTGGGTGTGCTGTACGACCGTATGCACAGTCGCCAGATCAGCGACTACGGCGGTGTGGTCAATACCATGCCGGTCTTCGCGGCCTTCATGGTGCTGTTCGCCATGGCCAATTCCGGACTGCCGGGCACGTCCGGATTCGTCGGCGAATTCATGGTGATCCTGGCCAGCTTCAAGGCCAACTTCTGGTTCGCGCTGCTGGCCGCCACCACCCTGATCCTCGGTGCCGCCTACAGCCTGTGGATGGTGAAGCGCGTCATCTTCGGTGACGTGGCCAATGACAAGGTGGCGCAATTGCAGGATGTCAATGCGCGCGAATTCGTTATCCTTGCGAGCCTGGCCGCGGTGGTGCTGCTGTTCGGCGTGTATCCTGCGCCGCTGACCGAAATCATGCATGCCAGCGTCGACAGCCTGCTGGCGCACGTGTCGGTGTCCAAGCTGCCGCCGCCGGAAACCGGTGTGGCGCTGCTTGAATCCATACGGCCCGCGGGGCCCTGAGGCAAATGACTCCATGAGTATCACCCTGTCCGAATACCTGCTGCTGTCTCCCGAGATCTTTGTGCTGTCGATGGCCTGCCTGATCCTGGTGGTCGAGGCATTCGTCGGCGACCGCTATCGCCACGCCAGTTATGTCCTGTCGCAGCTGACCCTGCTGGCTGCCGCCCTGATCAGCGGCAGCCTGATCGATACCGGCGCAGCGGTGCTGCTGGGCGGCATGTATGTGCATGACCCGATGGCGGCCCTGCTGAAGACCAGTGTGTTTCTGGTAACCGTCGGTGCATTTGCCTACGCCCGCAGTTACATAACCGCGCAGGGCGGCCTGCGCGGCGAGTACTACGTACTGGGGCTGTTCGCGGTGCTCGGCATGCAGGTGATGATCTCCTCGCACAGCCTGCTCACGCTGTATCTCGGCCTGGAACTGCTGTCCCTGTCGCTGTATGCCATGGTCGCCTTCGACCGCGATTCGGCGACGGCATCGGAGGCGGCCATGAAGTATTTCGTGCTCGGTGCGCTGGCCTCCGGCATGCTGCTGTACGGCATGTCCATGCTCTACGGGGCCACCGGCAGCCTCGATATCGCGGCCATCGCGGAGGCGATTGCCGCCAGCAGCGAACGCAGCCTGGTACTGGTGTTCGGCCTGTGTTTCATCGTGGTCGGCCTGGCATTCAAGTTCGGTGCCGTGCCGTTTCACATGTGGGTGCCGGATGTGTATCACGGGGCGCCGACGGCCGTTACGCTGTTCATCGGCAGTGCACCCAAGATTGCCGCGTTCGCCATGGCCATGCGCCTGCTGGCGGAATCGATGGGCGGCCTGATGGTCGACTGGCAGGGCATGCTGGTCATCCTGGCCGTATTGTCACTGGCCATCGGCAATGTGGTGGCGATCGCCCAGACCAACATGAAACGCATGCTGGCCTACTCGACCATTTCGCATGTCGGTTTCCTGTTACTCGGCATCCTGTCGGGGACGGAGGCGGGCTACTCGGCAGCGATGTTCTATGCCATCACCTATGCGGTGATGGCCATCGGCGGATTCGGCGTCATCATCCTGCTCAGCCGTGCCGGCGAGGAGGCGGACCAGCTGGATGATTTCAAGGGGCTGAATGACCGCAGTCCGTGGTTTGCGCTGATGATGCTGATCCTGATGTTTTCCATGGCCGGCGTGCCGCCGACCGTGGGTTTTTACGCCAAGCTGGCGGTGTTGCAGGCCGTGATCGACGTGGACCTGCTGTGGCTGGCGCTGGTCGCGGTGTTCTTCTCCATTATCGGTGCGTTCTATTACATCCGGGTGATCAAGCTGATGTATTTCGATGCACCTGTCAGCAGCGAACCGCTCGAGATCAACACCGACCTGCAAATCGCGATCAGTACCAACAGCCTGCTGGTACTGGCGCTGGGCCTGTTCCCGGGCGCGCTGCTGACCCTGTGTAACAGCGTCCTGGCCTGAAGCCTGCCGACTCTCCGGGCCCGGCCGCGGGCCGGACACCGCGCTCACCCGGGCCCTGCCTATCCTGTTGAATTGCAAGCGCAGCCGGCGTGTCCCGCCGGTTTAGAAAGAGTCCGCAAATTGTTAATATTGAAAGGAATTTTACAATAGTTAACAATCAGGCTAGCATGTATATATTGCCTGTGTGGGAAGATGGCCGGACCACAACAACGACGGGGCCAAGACCCATGAGAATCGGCATACTTGAAGATGATCGGGACCAGGCGGAGATGCTGCAGACCTGGGTGAGGGAGTCGCACCACGACTGTTATGCCTATGCGACCGGCGAGGCATTCCGGCAGGCGCTGCGCAGTGAAACCTTCGACGTACTCATTATTGACTGGAACCTGCCCGATACGACCGGCCCCGAGGTGCTCGACTGGGTGCGGGAGAATGTCGACTGGCACATCCCGGTGATCTTCATTACCAGCCGCGACGGTGAGGAGGATATCGTCCAGGCGCTGGGTCGGGGAGCCGACGATTACATGATCAAGCCGGTCAGGCAGAATGAAACGCTCGCGCGCCTGCATGCACTGGAACGGCGGGCGGCACAGGATATGGATGTCGAGATGGTCTACGAGTATCCTCCGTATCGTGTGGAGATGAAGGAACGCAGCATCATGCTCGACGGCGAACCTGTTACACTGCGCAACATGGAATTCGAACTTGCCGTGCTGTTGTTTCGCAATGCCGGCCGGCTGCTGTCACGCAGCTATATCCTCGAGAATGTCTGGGGCACGCGCGGTGACATCAATACGCGCACCGTCGATACGCATGTCAGCCGCTTGCGCAACAAGCTGAATATCAGGCCGGAACACGGCTGGAAACTCAGCGCTGTCTACCATCATGGCTATCGACTCGAAAAAGTGTCGGAGCAGAGTGGATGATTCCCGGCTGGCGTACGCTGCAAGCAACTACCGGTGCGGCGTTCAGTCTTCTTCTTTGCTTGCTGCTTGCCGCCCCTGTCGGGGCTGAACAGTACTGGATTTATACCGTTCGCCCCGGCGACACCATCTGGAACCTGACCGAAAAGCACACCACCAGCGTGCTGCACTGGAAGCGTATCCAGCGACTGAACAACTATCCCGATCAGCCCGCGCGCGGCATCCTCCCGGGTACCCGCCTCAAATTTCCGATCGACATTCTCAAGCACCAGCCGGTGAGTGCGCAAATCAGGCTGCTGCAGGGTGCGGCACGCGTGGTCCGCATTACGGGAGAAGAGTTGCCCGCTGTCGCCGGTATCGAGCTGCACAGTGGTGACCGTCTGGTTGTGGATGAAAACAGCAATGCCACGGTGCGCTTCGCCGACGGATCGGAGCTGCTGGTACTCGGCGGCAGCGACATCCTCCTGGACAGCCTCAGCGCCTACGGCGAGACCGGCATGGTCGATACCCGCATCCGTCTGCAGGGCGGGCAGGTCGACACCCGGGTAAAGCCGGCCAGGGGTGGCGGCAGCCGCTATGAAATCATCACGCCCGCTGCGGTGGCGGCCGTTCGGGGTACGGATTTTCGTGTGTCGGCCGAAACCGGCCGCCCGGTGTCGCGCAGCGAAGTGCTGGAAGGTACCGTGGTGGTGTCGGGTAAAGGCGAGCAGCGCAAGGTTCCGGAAGGTTTTGGTGTGCTGGCAAAGGCGGGCGAGCCACCCGCGGCGCCGAAGCCGCTGTTGCCGCCACCGGACCTGGCACCGCAACAGGCCGTGCTCGAGCACCTGCCGTTGCAGTTCGAATGGGCTGCCCTGGACAAGGCCGAGGCCTACCGTTTTCAGGTGGCAGGCAATGCGTCGTTCGACAGTCTGCTGGTGAACGCCACCAGCACCGGTACGCGGGGATACTTCGGTGACCTGCCGAACGGCGAGTATGCCCTGCGCGTGCGCGGTATCGACAACGACGGGCTGGAAGGACTGAATGGCGTGCGGCAGTTTACGGTTGCGGCCCACCCGCAGCCGCCGGTGCTGATCGGGCTGCGCGACGATGTCATGGTGCGGGTTGCGACACCGGAATTCGGCTGGTCCAGGCCGGCCGACATCGACCGGTACGGGTTCCAGGTGTCCCGGGACAATGCCTTTGGCCGGTTGATCGTGGATGAATCGGCCTATCGCGGTGAACGCTATACTCCGTCAACGGGACTTGCACCCGGACACTATTTCTGGCGCGTTGCCAGCATCGATGCTGCAGGCAACCGCGGGCCGTGGAGCGATGCCGCGGCATTCGAATACCGCGCGGTACCCGATGCGCCGGCACCCGAGGCGCCTGCGCTGGGGGAAAGCGAAATCGATTTTCACTGGCGGGATGCCGGTGCGGGCATGCGCTACCAGTTCCAGCTCGATACCGATGCCGGGTTTCCATCCCCCTCGCTTGACCGTACTACGGACAGTCCGGCGATCTCCATCGAACGTCCCGCTGCCAACGAATATTTTTTCCGCGTACGTACAATTGACGACACCGGCTATACCAGCCCGTGGTCACCGACCC
>JABDRC010000208.1 GCA_013041945.1 Halobacteria archaeon | reverse complement strand
ATCCAGGCCCTGATGGACAAGTGCGGGTTCCGCAGCAAGGGCATCTTTGTCATGGATGGCTCGAAACGCTCCGGACACGGCAATGCCTACTTCACCGGCTTCGGCAGCAACAAGCGTATCGTGTTTTTCGACACCCTGCTGGAGACGCTTGAACCTGATGAAATCGAGGCCGTGCTGGCACACGAGCTTGGTCACTTCCGCCTCAGGCATATCCAGAAACGCCTGCTGTCGACGTCCGCTATCAGTTTCTGCGCCCTTGCCCTGCTCGGCTGGCTCGCTGCCCAGGACTGGTTCTTTCACGGGCTCGGCATCAGCCAGCCTTCCCCGTGGATGGCCCTGCTGCTGTTCATGATGGTCCTGCCGGTATTCACGTTCATCCTGCAGCCCCTGCTCTCGCGCCTGTCGCGCAAACATGAATTCGAGGCCGATGCCTACGCCGTCAGGCAGTCGAGCGGCAGTGACCTGGTGCAGGCGCTGGTCAAGATGTATCGCGAAAACGCCAGTACGCTGACCCCGGACCCCCTGTATTCCGCCTGGCACGACTCGCACCCCCCGGCGCCAGTGCGGATTGCGCGGATTTACGCTAATATCAAGACATGATCATTGATGGATATGTGTCATTATGAAATCAAGACTGCAGATTGTTTTATTCACCTTGCTGTTTGTCCCGGCAGCGCTGGCCACTGCTGCAGACACCGCGCATGGCATGACCCTCGCGCAGCAACATTGCACGGCCTGCCACGACAACGGTGTCTACACACGCGAGAACCGCCGCATAACCACCCTCGACGGTCTGCGGACGCAGGTCAGGCGTTGTGAACTCTCACTCGGGCTGAAGTGGTTCGATGAGGATATCGATGACGTAACAGTTTATCTCAACGAGTCGTTTTACAAATTCTGACGAGTCATGACTGCCGCTGACCTTGCTGCCCGGCATTGCCAACCCTGCAAACAAGGTGATCTCCCGCTGCCGGCCGAACAGGCACGACAATTACTGGGCAGCCTGCACACCGACTGGAACATGGACGCGGCGGGCAAGTCGATCACGCGCAGCTGCAAGTTCGGCAACTATTACGAAACGCTCGCCTTCGTCAATGCCCTGGCCTGGGTGGCACACCGGGAAGACCATCACCCGGACCTGGAAGTCGGCTACAACCGTTGCGTGATCCACTTCAGCACCCACTCCATCGGCGGTCTGTCGGACAACGATTTCATCTGCGCAGCGAGGATCGATACCCTGCTGCCGCCCGCAGACTGATCCGCTCCTGCATGTCTGCCAGGCAACCGCCGGACAGCAACCAGCCTGACCGAAAGTCCGACGCTGCCACACGCGCCGGGCTGGTGATCGTCAATTACGGTAAAAACCTGCTGGTCGAGGACGATGACGGCGCGCTCTATCAATGCGTCGCCCGGCGCGGCCTGCAACAGCTTGCGTGCGGAGACGCGGTCGACTGGCAGCCGACCGGCGAGCAGGCAGGCGTCGTGGAGATACTGCAGCCACGCAACACTGTCCTGCTCAAGGCGGACGGCCGCAACCGCCAGCGGCCGCTGGCCGCCAATTTCGACCAGGTGGTCATCGAGGCCGCCACCGAACCTGCCATGGATGCGTTCCTCATCGACAAGTACACTATCGCCGCGGAACTGGCCGGGGCCACCCCCCTGATCATCATCAACAAGGCCGATCTGCTGTCTGCTGCAGACCGCCAGAGCATCGAGTCACTCATGCAGGAGTTCCGTGCCATCGGCTACCGGTACCTGTTTACCAGCGCACTGGAAAACACGGGCATCGACGCATTCAGGGACCAGCTGACCGGCAGGACCAGCATCCTGGTCGGGCAGTCGGGTGTCGGCAAGTCATCCCTGATCAAACGCCTTTTACCGGAACAGGATATCGCGGTGGGCAGATTATCCACGGCTTCCGGCCAGGGCAAACACACCACCACCACGACCACGCTTTACCACCTGCCCGGGGGCGGCAACCTGATCGACTCGCCCGGCGTCCGCGATTTCCGGCTGGGCGAGGTTGACCCGAACACGCTCGGCAACGGCTTCCGGGAGTTCATCCCCCATCTCGGCCGGTGCCGCTTCAACGACTGTCTGCACCTCACCGAACCGGGCTGCGCGGTCATCGAGGCAGTGAACGCGGGTCGCATCAGCGAACGGCGCATGGAGAGTTATCGCCGGCTGCAGAGTCAATAGGTCTGGGCATTGATTACTGGGAAACAATTTTCTCGCGCACGACTACAGTGATGCAGGAGGTAGAGCACCAAAAGTAGGCGCCTTTAGGCGACGCATGGAGCAGTTGCCGAAAGCCACCAAGGCGCAAAGATAAACATTAACCCATCGCCACAGAGAACACAGAGTATTTACTAGTACCCGTCATTCCCGCGCAGGCGGGAATCCAGCGGCAAACATGTAACGATGCGCCCTGTTTTTTGCTTGCGATAGAACAGTGCACTGTAGCCACAGGT
>JABDRC010000207.1 GCA_013041945.1 Halobacteria archaeon | reverse complement strand
CCTTGCCGCCCATGTGCCGCAGGACATTGTCTTCCGCCATGACGGCCGACTCGATCGCCTCGCGCGCCGCTGCGGCCGGCACCTCGACCTTGCCGCGCACCTTGCCGTTGACCTGCACCACCAGCGTGATCGAATCCTGTACCAGCGCGGACTCGTCGATTGCCGGCCATGCATGGTCGACGATGGCGCTGTCATGGCCGAGCGCCAGCCACAGGTGATGGGTGATGTGCGGCACGATGGGTGCCAGCATCAGCAGGACCATTTCCAGCGCTTCCTGCATCACGGCCCGCCCCTGCGCCGAGTCATCATCGAAGCGGTTCAGTTCGTTAAGCAACTCCATGTTGGCGGACACGACATTGTTGAAGGTGAAGCGGCGGCCAATGTCATCGTTGACCTTCTTCAGGGTTCTGTACAGCGCAAGGCGTAATGCCTTCTGTGGCCCGCTCAACGACCCGGCATCCACTGCCGCTGCTGCGCGACCGGCCGCGTGTTCATGCACCCGGGCCCACAGGCGCTTCAGAAACCGGTACGCACCTTCAACCGCCGAGTCCGACCATTCCAGCGACTGGTCCGGCGGTGCGGCCTGCATCGTGAACAGGCGCACGGTATCGGCGCCGTAGCGGTCGATAAGACCCTGGGGGTCGACCGTATTGCCCTTCGACTTGGACATCTTGGCCCCGTCCTTCAGCACCATGCCCTGGGTCAGCAGGCGGGTGAACGGCTCTGCGGGTTTCAGCAGGCCCTCGTCACGCATCAGCTTGTTGAAGAAGCGCGCATACAAAAGGTGCAGCACCGCGTGCTCGATACCACCGATATACTGGTCCACCGGCAGCCAGTAATCGACCCGCTCATCCAGCATGCCGTCGTCCTGGTCCGCACAGGCATAGCGTGCGTAGTACCAGGAAGATTCGAAGAAGGTATCGAAGGTATCGGTCTCGCGTTCGGCCGGGC
The DNA here is from genome assembly GCA_013041945.1 of Halobacteria archaeon. Lineage (GTDB taxonomy): Bacteria > Pseudomonadota > Gammaproteobacteria > UBA9214 > UBA9214 > UBA9214. The sequence goes on along the minus strand of JABDRC010000207.1, from coordinate 3,214 downwards.
CCTTGCACTGCGGGCAGCTCGTCTCGATAAACGCGCGCATTTTCTTCAGCGGCGAGCCGGTGGCATCGACCGTCACATCGGTCGGCAGCGTGACCGGCAGGTCTGATTCCGGCACCGGAACGGCGCCGCACTTTGCGCAATTGATGACCGGAATGGGGCAGCCCCAGTAACGCTGCCGCGACACGCCCCAGTCGCGCAGGCGGTAATTCACCTGGCGGCTGCCGCGGCCGCGCGCCTGCAACCAGTCGGCGATGGCATCAAACGCCTGCTCTGACGTCAGCCCGCTGAACTCACCCGAGTCCTGCAACACGCCCTTGTCGGTAAAGGCCGCCTGCGATACATCCGCCGGATCCGCCCCGGCGGCCGGGTGCACGACCTGTTTGACGGTCAGCCCGTTTAGCCGCGCAAATTCGTAGTCACGCTGATCATGCGCCGGGACTGCCATCACGGCACCAGAGCCGTATTCCATCAACACGAAATTCGCCGCCCACACCGGCACCGCCTCGCCGCTGACCGGGTGGATTGCCTGCAAACCGGTGTCCACGCCCTTCTTTTCCAGGGTCGCCATATCGGCCTCGGCCACACGGGTGTGTGCACAGGCCTCGATAAAGTCATGCAGGTGCGGATTGTCCGCAGCGGCCCCGGCGGCCAGCGGGTGCTCCGGCGCAACGGCCACGTAGGTCACACCCATCAGGGTGTCCGGGCGTGTCGTATAGACGGTAAGGGTGTCGTCGCGGCCCTCGATGCCGAACTGCATCTCGATGCCTTCCGAACGCCCGATCCAGTTGCGCTGCATGGTCACGACCTGTTCCGGCCAGCCATCCAGCTGCTCCAGGTCGGCCAGCAGTTCCTCGGCATAATCGGTGATTTTCATGAACCACTGCGGGATCTCGCGCCGCTCCACCGGCGCACCGGAGCGCCAGCCGCACCCGTCGATCACCTGCTCGTTGGCCAGCACCGTCTGGTCGACCGGGTCCCAGTTCACCACCGCGGTCTTTTTATAGACCACGCCCTTGCTGAACAGGCGCGTGAACAGCCATTGCTCCCAGCGATAGTAGTCCGGGTCGCAGGTCGCAAGCTCGCGCTGCCAGTCATAGCCGAAGCCCAGCTGCCTGAGCTGGGTACGCATGTAGTCGATGTTTTCATGGGTCCACTGCGCCGGCGGCACCTGGTTCTGGATGGCGGCATTCTCCGCCGGCAGGCCGAAGGCGTCCCAGCCCATCGGCTGCAGGACGTTTTTCCCCTGCATGCGCTGGTAGCGGCTGATGACATCACCGATGGTGTAATTGCGCACATGGCCCATGTGCAGGCGCCCGCTGGGGTACGGGAACATCGACAGGCAGTAGTATTTTTCGCGGCCAGGGTCCTCGACGGCACGAAAACAGTCGTGCCCGTCCCAGTACTGCTGCGCCGCGGCCTCGACATCGCCGGGCCGGTAGATTGCTTCCATCGGTCTCGTTGTGCTGGTCAGGAGCAGGAAGAATACCGTAGCACTCATCCGGCCCACAACACGCCGGCCCGGTTTTCCTTCACCTTGGCACGAATTTGCGCCACACTTGGGCATGGACAAGGCACACAGGATGACAGGATGACCGACGAACACCCCACCCGCGAGAAATGGCTGCATGCCTATGACAACATGATGGACCGGGTCAAGACGGCCTTCGAGGAGGCGGAGGAAAGCACCCTGCCGGTACTGCGCAAGTTCATCCAGAAGGCCCGCGATACCACGGTCGAACTGGAGGAACTGACCAGGGACGAGGCCGAGAAGGTGTCCATGTACCTGCAGCGGGATATCGAGGATGCCGGCAAACACCTCGCCGAAACCGGCCATGAACTGGGCGACTGGCTGCGCTTTGACGTCGATCTGGTCGAGGACCGCCTGCTGGACATCCTCTACCGGGTCGCCGATCACACCAAACTCGAGATACAGCAGTTCGAGCACGACATCGAGGAAGGCCCGGCCTGGAACACCGGCGAGATTACCGGACCCGGTACGCTGGTATGCGAGACCTGCGGCGCGCTGATGCGCTTTCACGCCACCGGTGAAATTCCCGCCTGCCCCGACTGCGGCCACACCGTGTTCCACCGCCAGACGAAACCGGAAGCTCACGCGTGAACCACGCCGGCCGCGTGCTGGCGACCCTGCTGCTGACCACTGCCCTGCTCGCCTGCGCCGGCCCGGACAAAGCACCCGCCCGCACACTGGAGCATGTCGTGGTGGTGTGGCTGAAAGAACCCGGCAATGCCGCGCACCGGCAGATGATCCTGAATGAAAGTGAAGTGCTGCGTGAAATACCGGGTGTCCTGTCACTGAAAAGCGGTAGCGCCATCACCAGTGAACGCGTCATCGTCGACAGCAGCTTCGATGTCGCCCTGATTGTGAGCTTCACCAATCGGTCTGACATGGACGCTTACCTGGTCCACCCGCTGCACGTGCAACTGGTGAATGAGACCCTGAAACCGCTGGTAACGAAGATCCGGGTGTTTGATTTTCAGTAAGGACGTGCCAGCGTAACAAATACTCGCGCAAGGAATGAAAAGATAAAATAAACACCACAGAGAACACAGAGGTCACAGAGAAAAACAAATACCTATGGCCAATAAAAACACTGTCATTCCCGCGCAGGCGGGAATCCAGTTTAAAACAGTCATTGACCAGCCCGATTATTCTCCGATTACAAACAGTGTACTGAAATACCTGACCGATAATTATCAACAGCAGTGGTAGTTTATTGACTGGATTCCCGCCTGCGCGGGAATGACAAAAATAAATTGCGCATGCATGCGCTCCTGCGAGGATTGTTTTACAGTGACGGGTATTCGCGGATGCGATCCGCTCCCACAGTGATCGACCGACGAGAAGCTTATCAAGCAATAATTTTTTTCTCTGTGCCCTCTGTGTTCTCTGTGGTGAATATTTTATCTTTTGTTTCTTAGCGTCCGGAGCCTTTGCGCGAGCTGGTTTTTATATCTGACCCGCGCAATCAACAGGCAAATAACAGCAATCACCAGCACCGGCCAGTCGCCGAAACGCACGTAGGGCGTGGCGCCGGAACGCGGCACGATCTTCCCTGTTACCACGGCCTGCTCGAACTGTGGACTCCTGGCCTGCACGGAACCGTCGTGGTTGATAATCGCTGAGATACCGGTATTGGGGGCGCGCAGCAGGGCGCGGCCGGTTTCCTTCGCGCGCACGCGCGCAAGCTCGAGG
>JABDRC010000204.1 GCA_013041945.1 Halobacteria archaeon | reverse complement strand
GAGTCGATCCGGGTGCGCCGTCTCGGTGCGGCACCGGTCAAGGTGGTCGGCAGCCGTTCGCACCGGGGCGATTCACTGAATGCCTACCTCGAGAAGCTCGGTGCACACGAGATGGTCGGCATGGGCAGTTCGCTCAAGCTGTGCCTGGTGGCCGAGGGGGCCGCTGACATCTACCCGCGGCTGGGGCCGACCTCGGAGTGGGACACCGCGGCCGCGCAATGCGTGGTGGAGCAGGCCGGTGGTTTTGTCACCGACACGCACATGCAGCCCCTGCGCTATAACACCAAGGACTCCCTGCTGAACCCGTTTTTCCTGGTGTTCGGCGACGACAGCCGCGACTGGTCGCGGTATTTGAAGGAATAGTTTTTCACGGAAGAGATTCGCTCCGGCTTTTTCTGTTTTTTATTGACCTGGCATACTCAATCTGCGGTGGTTTATTGGTGACTGGATTCCCGCTTTCGCGGGAATGACAACAAATTGATATCTGGTGGGCGTGATTGGTGTCTCATCAGCCAGTCATTATGTTGAGACTTCCTACGCATTGTTTGCGTCATCTCTGACAGCGACTCTGATTTACATCTTCATACTAGTACCATTCTTTCCCGTCATTCCCGCGAAAGCGGGAATCCAGCCCCAAACAATGAAACTGGCTTATATCTATATCCTCGCCAGCCGAAGAAATGGCACACTCTATGTTGGTGTTACCAGCAACCTGATTAAACGAATTTACGAGCACCGTACAGAATATGTCGAAGGTTTCTCGAAGAAATACCATGTGCATCGCCTGGTCTATTATGAAGTTTGTCCGGACATTACCAGCGCCATAGTTCGTGAGAAGCAATTGAAGAAATGGAAAAGGCACTGGAAGTTACAGCTCATCGAAAAAACCAACCCGCAATGGAATGATTTATATCCGACCCTGTTGTAGGGCTGGATTCCCGCCGGAGCCTGTCCCCGCGGAGGCGGGGGCGGGAATGACGATATCAAAGCATCGCGGACAACGTCCGCTCCTACAGCTCACCTTCGTAACTGCTTGGGCGAAGTCGGCGGGCTGCACGCCGTGCCAGCAGATACATGAATAATGCGCCCAGCAGGCCGCCGGCGAGGTCGGCGAGGGCATCGCCCAGGGCCGGGTTGCGGCCGGGCACGAAACTCTGGTGGTATTCATCCAGGAGGCCGTACAGCGCGGTCAGCAGGGTCACCCCGATAATTTGCGGCAGTCGGTAACCTGCCGGTGACTTGCGCAGTGCACCCATGATGAAGAATCCCAGCACAAAATAGGCAGCCAGGTGCAGGAGCTTGTCCTGGTGTGAAAACATCGGCGCGATGTCGACCGAGGGCTGGTCCGACAGGTAATAAATCAAGGCGGCCCAGAGCAGGGCGCAGATCAGGCTGATAATGCGCATCTGTCTGGCACCTCAGGTCAGGCCGGGGTTGCTGCGATGCCAGGTCGAGGCAGCGCAGATCAGGCTGATAATGCGCATCCGGCTGTAACGTCAGGTCAGGCCGGCTTCCTTGCGGTGCCAGGCCCAGGCAGTGCGGATGATCTCGCCGACATCTTCGTAGGCGGGCTGCCAGCCGAGTTCCTGCCGGATGCTGTTTGAGTCGGCAATCAATACCGCCGGGTCGCCGGCACGCCGGGCCTCGGTCTGTGCGGGGATGGCGTGACCGGTGATCTCCCTGGCGGTCTCGATGATCTGTTTGACCGAGTAACCGGTGCTGTTGCCGAGGTTGTAGGTCGTGTTCGCGCCGCCCGCCAGCAGGTGCTCCAGCGCCAGCAGGTGGGCGCGGGTGAGGTCGGACACGTGCACATAATCACGCAGGCAGGTGCCGTCCGGGGTGGGATAGTCGTCACCAAAGATCCTGATCGACTCGCGTTCGCCGGTCGCGACCTGCAGCACGAGCGGGATGAGGTGCGTCTCCGGCTGGTGGCGTTCGCCCACCTTGCCTGACTTGTCGGCCCCCGCCGCATTGAAGTAGCGCAGGATGCTCCAGGTCATGCCGTTTGCAGCACTGACATCCGCCAGCATGCGCTCGACGGCAAGCTTGGTTGCGCCGTAGGGATTGGTCGGTGCGCAGGGATGGTCCTCGGTGATCGGTGTCTTCACGGGTTCGCCGTAGACCGCCGCGGTCGACGAGAAGATGAAGTGACGGATACCGGCCGTGGCCATCTCGTCGAGCAGGGTAATGGTGTTGGCCACATTGTTGCGGTAATACACCAGCGGCTGTTCGACCGACTCGCCGACCAGGGAATGCGCGGCAAAGTGCATCACCGCCTTGACCGGGTGGTTCGCGAACAGCTTGCGCAGGTCTTTGGGATTACCCATGTCGCCGGTGACGAATTCACCACCGGGAACCAGTTCACGGTGACCGCGCGACAGGTTGTCGAGCACGACGACCGGGTGGCCGGCGCGCAACAGGTCGAGCACCATGTGGGAGCCGATGTAACCGGCGCCACCGATGACGAGTATGGCGGGCTTGCTCATATGCTTGATCAGGGCTTGCTAGATGGCCGCGATATCCGCGTCGGATGACGCCAGCAGTGACCGGATCTGCTCGGACAGCTCCAGGCCAAAATCGGGGTTACCCTGGCGCAGGTTCCTGGCGGTGATGGTCGAGTCGTTGTACAGCACGGGCTTGTCCCAGGTCGAGATGATGCCGGCCGCATCGGCCGGCAGCGGGTGCGATGTGTCGCGGTCTACCAGCAGCAGGTCAATGTCGGCGAGGCAGCTACCCTCCAGGTCCTCAAGTGATGCGGCGTCAATTGGCAGTGATGCGACAACCCGGTAGCCATAGGCCTCCAGCAGCCTGGAGAGGTAGCGGCGCAGGTCCTCTTCCGCCGAGAAGACCGCGATGCGCGGTCTTTGCTTGTGTCCGTGTAACCAGCGGTACTCGTCATCTTCCGGGTCGGTCTGGCCGGCAGGCAGCGATTCGAACAGTTCGGCAGTTTCCTGTTGCGAGGCAGGATCAGTGCCTGCTGCCCGTGCCGGTCCGGCGCCCGCTTCAGCCGCAGGCTTGTCGGTGGTGGCTTGCGCCTCCGTGCTTGCGGCCAGTTCCATCGATACCGGCCCCGGCCGGCGGCTTGCAGGAGCAGTCGTGCCGACAGTGTCTTCATGCATGTCTGCCGGGGGTTCTGTCGCTGCATTATCATCGACAGTGTCTTTATGCGTGTCTGCCGAGGGTTTTGCTGCTGCATTTTCATCGGCAGTGTCCCGGCTGGCGACAGCGAAGATGGGGAAAATACCGCCCTGCTGCTTCTCGCGCGCGACATCGGTGACCAGCCGGGCTTCGATCTGCCGGGTCTGTTCTGCGTAACCGTAGACCAGCGCCGTATCGCACAGCAGGTTGATCAGCCGCGGCACGCCGTTGCTGTAGCGATGGACTGCCTTGCAGGCACTGACCGTGAAGGTCGCCGGGTTGCCGCCGGCGACCCGCATGCGGTGCCGGATGTAAGCGGCCGTCTGGTCCGCCGACAGCGGTTCGAGATGGTAGTCAACCGTGATGCGTTGTGCGAACTGCACCAGGTCCGGGCCCTTCAGGGTTTCGCGCAGCTCGCGCTGGCCGACCAGGATGACCTGCAGCGCCTGGTCCTTGTCCGCGTTGATGTTGGACAGCATGCGCAGTTCCTCGAGCGTCCCGGCATCCATGTTCTGTGCCTCGTCGACGATCAGGACGGTCCTGCGGTTCTGTGCATACTCATCGATAATGAAATCGATGAAGCGCTGGTGCATCTCGACCCGGCTCATGTCCTTGTGCTCAAGGCCGAAGGCGTGCAGGACCCACTGCAGCAGTTCGCCGAAGGAACGGTGGGTATTCGTGATCAGGCCAACCGTGTATTCCTGCTCCATGTTGTTGAGCAGGTGGCGGATCAGGGTGGTCTTGCCGGCGCCGATCTCGCCGCTGATGACGGTAAAGCCGCCATGTTCATGCAGGCCGTACTCCAGCAGGGTCAGCGCCATCTGGTGCTTGTCGCTGAGGTAGAGGAAGCCGGGATCGGGCAGCAGGGTGAAGGGCTTCTCGGTCAGGTTGTAGAACGCTTCGTACATCGCAAACGGCGGATCAGCTGCCCGGGGATTCGGACTTGTTCAGGACGGTACCGACGATATTGGTGACGCTGAGCAGTTCCACGGCCTGCTCGATCTCCTGTTTCTGCGTCACGCCGTCCTCCACCACCAGCAGGGCGGCATCGAGATGCGGTGCAAAGGCCAGGGTGTCGGAAGAGCCCAGCACCGGCGGCAGGTCGTAGATGACGATGCGGGTGTGATAGCGGGATTTCATCTCCTCGGCCAGCCGGCCCATGCGCGGCGAATTGAGCATCTCCGCGGAATTGGCCAGCGGCTCACCACCCGGCAGGATCACCAGGTGTTCGACCAGGCCGGGCCGGAACAGCAGGTCAGTGAGTGATGTGTCGCTGGACAGGTAATCGCTCAGGCCCGGCCGTGGCTCCAGGCCCAGCTGCCCAAGCAGCGCCGGTTGCCGCAGGTTGGCATCCACCAGCAACACGGTGTAATCCACTTCGCGGGCCATGCTGATGGCCAGGTTGAGCGCCGTGAGCGTACTGCCGGCGCCCGGACCCGGGCTGGTGATGCCCAGGGAATTCCAGCCGTTTTCCTTGAAGACCTGCAGGATGCGCGTGCGCAGCAGGTTGTAGGCATCCGGGAAGCTGCCCGGCGCCATGCCGGCGATGATGCGCTTGTCGCGCAGCACGGCTTCATCCAGGCTGACTGCCGGGGTCACCGCTGCACCGCTGCCGCCTGCATCACCCGCCGCGGGGACCGGTGGCACGGGCCTGGCGACCGCACTGCCTTCCTGCCGTGTCTCCCGTTCCTGCCGGGCCTTTTCCAGTGCCTGTTTGATTCGTTCCATGGTTTAAATTATCCGGTAGTCTGTACCTGAAAATAAACTGAGCAAGTCGTGATTCCCGGAGGCGGGAATGACAAAACTGAACAGTGTGGCAATGCCTGTCGCATTCGACTCATACTCACTCAGCGATCAGCGAATCCACCTTGCGCATCCCCCGGAACCACATGACATCCAGCGGGCTGACCAGGAAATGCACCAGCGCCAGCACCACGGCAATCACGCTCACCACTGCCACGATGACAATGATACGCCGGCGCTGCTGCGCGCCGGTTTCTGCCGTGTTACTCAGGTACGGGATAACGGCCAGCGGTGCGGTCTGCACGGTGGCGGTCAGTGATTTCACGCCGCGGACGGCACTGTCCAGGCTCTCGCGCACGGCGGCCGAGCCGACGCCCGCGCCCATCGCCAGCACCAGGCTGAGGAAGATGATGGCCGGCCGGTTCGGGCTGACCGGCTCTTCCGGCAGGATGGCCGGATCGATCAGGGTGAACTTCTCACCCTTGCGCTCCTTTTCCATCTCCTGGGCCACCTCGGCGGTCATCTGCTTGGCCCGGATCTCCTGGTAGCGCATGGAGGCATTCTCCAGGTCGCGCGCAATCGCCCGGTATTCCTGTTCGGATTTCGGTGTCTGCATCAGCCGGGCTTCGTACTCCCCGATCTTGGATACCAGCTGTGCGCGCTTGGTCCGCAGGGAGCCGATCTCGCCGTTGGCCGCCGCCAGTTGCGTCGCCAGATTGACGTAGGCCGGGTTGTCCGGCGTCGCGGTCGGCAGGCTGCTCGCGGGTGCGGCTGACGCATCGCTGATTTCAGTCTCCAGGCTGGCGACCTGCCGGCGCAGGCTTTTCACGTCCGGGTGTTCGGCGGTATAGCTCTCCTCGGCCGAGGCCAGTTGCTCGCGCAGCGTGCGCAGCTGTTCCAGCAGCTCATCGGTGGAGACGACCTGACCGGTTTCCTTCTCCAGTGCCCGGATCTCGCGTTTCGCCCGCGTGACATCCGGGTGATCGGGCGAGTAGCGGCTGGCCAGGTGGATGTACTCGGTGCGCAGTGCCTCCAGCCGGCTCGAGGGACTCACGGCATCGCCACTGCCGTACGGTTCGATCAGTGCCAGCTGGCCCTGCAGGTAAATCCTGCGTTCTTCCAGGTTCCTGACCTGGGTATCGACATCGGCGATCTCCCGATCGGTGCGTTCGAGGATCTGGGTGTTGAGGTCGCGCAGCTCGGGCAGGGTGTTGACGTTCTGCTCCTTGAACGTGGCCAGCGCGCTTTCCAGCCCGGCGATCTCCGCTTTCAGGCGATCGGCCTCGATGGTCAGGAAGTCATAGGTCTCGGCTGCCTTCTCGGTGCGCGATCTCAGGTTTTCGTCGAGATACAGCGTGGTCAGCTCGTTGGTGACCTGCAGGGCCTGCTGCGGGCTCTCGCTGTCGAAGCCCAGGGTGAAGGCGATCGTGGCCGCGGTGGGACGCCCGGTGCGCGGGTCCATGACT
>JABDRC010000201.1 GCA_013041945.1 Halobacteria archaeon | reverse complement strand
CGCAAGGGCCAGCCTGTCGCACTGATGGGTTCCACCGGCCGCTCTACCGGGCCGCACGTGCATGTCGAGGTCCTGCGCGACGGCAAACAGGTCAACCCGGCGAAATACCTCAAGAACTGACCCACCGACTGCTCGCACCAACCACAAGCGTTAATCTTATTCGCGCCTGCAAGGCGCTCCCACACAAGACCTTGCTAGTGTCGTGGGAGCGCCTTGCAGGCGCGAACACGCGTTTACGATATACGTTTCTGTGCGCGCTTAACTGCACCCCGCGCCATGGCATGTTCGATAACATGCATCGCAACATCCGCGGCGGTCTTCAGCAACAGGAAGGCCAGCAGCGCACCCTGGCTGCCACCGGAAATTGAACCGCCCGCGACAATCATCAGGTGCATAGGGATAATCCGCACGTAGGGAAAAAACATGATACTGCCGATGTTCGGCACCCGCTCCTGTTCCCGCGGCTGGTTGTAGCGGTATGAAAACCGGTGGTTGATGTAGAACACCAGGATGCACACAACAACGCTCACTAACGGGAAGGGTCCCGCCGTTTCGGTTTCTGAGGCTAGAAATACCATGTAGGCAACATGAAAAAACCCGTAATGCAGGGCAAAGAATCCCGCCACCTTGCGCTGCGTCTCGGGTGTGGGGTCCACGGGCCGGTTATTCATACGGAAATTTTTCGTGGAAAACTCTTTCAGGTCGAGTATGCGGTGGACATTGAAATAGCCGATGACGATGCTCTGCCCACAGTAGATCCACATCAGGACATGGACATCCCACTGCTGGAACACCGCCAGCATGATGGTCAGCAGGTTGGACAGCAGCAGGGCCGTGACGGAACGGTCGCTGTACAGCTTGCCGGTCAGGCCGATTGTGCCGGTTGTATCCATCCCGAATCTCCTGCGCCGCTATACCCAGGCATATACCCGTCTATTCGGCGGCCTGCCGCCAGGCTGTAGCAGAACGCCTGCCAGCCCGGAGGAGCCTTTATTCTTCAGCGTATTCCCTATATCGTTTGATCCATGCCGACACGCGCCGAAGAACTTTGCAACCAGTGGATGGCCACGGGCCTCGATCGCGACGACCTGGATCCCGATCCGTTCAGGCAGTTCGAGCACTGGTTCACGCAGGCGATCGACTCCGGCATCCCCGAGCCCAATGCCTTCAGCCTTGCCACGGCCGACGCCGCCGGCCAGCCATGGGCGCGTACCGTACTGCTGAAACTCTTCGACGAAACCGGCTTCGTGTTTTTCACCAACTATCACAGCGACAAGGCCCGGCAGATCGCGGCCAACAAGCGCGTCGCCCTGCTCTTCCCGTGGGCGGCACTGGGTCGCCAGGTCAAGATCGCCGGCCAGGCAGAAAAGATCCCGACCGCGGAATCGATGCAATACTTTGCCACCCGACCGCGCGGCAGCCAGATCGGCGCCTGGGCCTCGCCGCAAAGTCGGGTCATCACCTCACGCTCACTGCTGGATGCCAAGGTCGACGAGATCAAGCGCAAGTTTGCCCGTGGCGAGGTGCCGTTGCCGGATTTCTGGGGCGGCTACCGCGTCACCCCGTTCGAGATCGAGTTCTGGCAGGCCCGCGACAGCCGCCTGCATGACCGGTTTGTGTACACCCGCAACGATCATGGCTGGGCCATCGAGCGCCGCGCACCCTGAGGCCCTGAACACCCGCCTGCGTCACCCCGCCCGATAACCTCACACACTGCGCCTTCCAGCAGAACTTTCCCTGCGACGATATGTCGCATATTATAATTTGCTTATTTACTAATAAATAGTATTATGGTCTTATACATGGCGACAGAGGTATGTTTATGTTCAACATATTCAAACATTTAGTAACGATGATTGCGCTGCTGGCCATCGCCGGCACGGCGCCGGCGGAAGAGCAGGAGCTCTGCGAATCATTCATGGACGGCCGGGTGGACGAGTCCCTGCTGGCGGGCATGTTGTCGGCGGCCGAGGACGGCCACCTCTTCCGCATCAAACCGGGCAGTTCCCAGGTCGGTTTCTGCGTGGAGAGCAAGTTACGCCGCATCGAGGGCAGCTTCAGCGATTTCCGCGGCGGGATGGCGCTGGGTGCCGGCGAGGGGAACAACGGCCAGACACTGGTGCTGATCCGGGCCGACAGCCTGGACACACAGGGCGCGCTGGTGCGCAACCTGCTCAAGAGCGAGAATTTCTTCGACGTGGAGCGCTACCCGGATGTGCTCTTCATCAGTAACCGGTTCTACTGGACAGGCAAGCAGACAGCCGTACTCAAGGGTGACCTGACCCTGCGCGGAATCACCAGGCCGATCAACTTCGCTGTCACCGTGACACCAATGGATGATCGCACCACCGAAGAGGCCGGCACACTCGAGGTCAAGGCAACCGCCACCATCAACCGGGCGGACTTCGGCATGGACCAGCTCGACAATTTTGTCGACGGCGATGTAACGCTGTGTATGACTGTGCAGGCGCAGAAGTACGAAAAGATCGGGCTCAGCGAACGTGGTCGCTCCAGTTCCACGTCGTCTTGATCGCCTGCCCGGATAACGCAAACGTCTCCACCGTCATCGAAGGCAGCCGCAATATCGCACAGGAATAATTAAAGGCCGCACTGCCCGGATTCACCACCAGGGTGTTGCCCACCTGTTCGGCAAACACCTGGTGTGTATGACCGACCACCAGCACATCGGGCTCGAATGACTGCAGCTGTTCCGCCCAGTCGGCCACCCGGTCGGCCTGCACGATCCCGTCGCGGTTGCGCAGCTTGATGCCGCCGTGACAGGCATCCGGCGGGTGCGCATGCACCACGTACAGGCGCTTGCCGGCGATCTCGGTATCGATCGTGGCCGGCAGCTGATTGAAGTACGCCACCGCCGGGTCGCCCTCACCATCATCCTGATGATCGAGGTACTGCAGGTCGTGGTTACCCAGTACCGAGCGCACCCCGTGCCCGGTCAACAGCGCAACCGTCTCTGCCAGCTCGTCGCGGTAACCCGCGATATCCCCTGCACAGAACACCTGGCTGACGCCCTCGCGCGCAAAAACAGCCAGGGCCTCGGCCACCGGGCCGGGCGTGGCATGCACGTCACTGATCAGTCCTACTGATGTCATTCA
>JABDRC010000087.1 GCA_013041945.1 Halobacteria archaeon | reverse complement strand
GATCCAGGTGCTGTGGAAGACTGACGAAGTGCGCGCCTACAAGCCGGCCGTCGAGGATGAAATCCGCAACGGCCTGTACTTTTTCCGCGAAAGCCTGTTCGATGCCGTGCCGAAGACCTACCGCTACCTGGAAAAGTCCGTACGCAGCGTTTACGGTTCGCGCGGGTTCGCACCGCAAGTCAGGGTTCCCGGCGGGCTGATCAGGTTCGGCTCATGGATCGGCGGCGACCGTGACGGCAACCCGTACGTCAGGCCGGAGACCACCGAGCTTGCGCTGCGCCTGCACATGCGCGAAGTGGTGGCGATGTACCTGGACAAGGTGGTTGCCCTCGGCCGGCGCCTGACGCATTCCTTGCACCTGTGCAAATTCACGCAGGAATTTACCGACAGCCTGGCAGCGGATGAGGCCCGCTTCGCCGACGCCTGCAGGGATTTTCCGCGCGCCTACGAATACGAGCTCTACCGGCGCAAGCTGTTCATCATGGCATACCGGCTGCGCCTGAACCTGGCCGCCATCGATGACCGGATCGGGAAAGCGGACCGCACCGGCGGGGCCCGCGAGGCCGGCTACGACTCGGAAGACGATTTCATGCGCGACCTGCAACTGGTCCGCGCATCGCTGCTGGCGGACGGTGACGACATCGTGGCCGGCGCCGAACTGCAGGATCTCGTCCGGCTGGTGGAAACCTTCGGTTTTTTCCTCATGCACCTGGATATCCGCCAGGAGTCCACCCGTCATAGCGCGGCCGTCGGCGACATTCTCCGGCAGTTACCGGGCGCCACGGACTACGCGTCGCTGGACGAAACGGCGCGCCAGCAGTTGTTGAGCGCCAGTCTGGCCGGCGCTGTACCGGACATCAGTCGCGACCGGCTGGCGGACGAGACGCGCGAAATCCTCGCGGTATTTGACGTCATGGTCCGCATGCAGGATGAAATCAGCCGGCAGGCCTTCGGCAACTATGTCATTTCCATGACGCATACGGCCAGCCATGTCCTCGAGGTGATGTACCTCGCCTGGCTGACCGGACTGGCCGGCCGCCAGGGGGATGCATGGTTCTGCCGCATCAGCATCAGCCCGCTGTTCGAGACCATCGAGGACCTGGCGCATGCGGAGGACGTGCTGTCGCAACTGCTGGAGAACGATACCTACCGCGCCCTGCTCAACAGCGCGGGCAGGTGCCAGGAAATCATGCTGGGCTATTCGGATTCCTGCAAGGACGGCGGCATACTCGCCTCCAACTGGGGTCTGTACGAGGCGCAGAAGCGGATCCTCGCGATTACCGGGAGCTACGGTATCCAGACGCGGCTGTTCCACGGTCGCGGCGGCACCATCGGGCGCGGCGGCGGACCCACGCACGCGGCCATCCTGTCGCAGCCGCCGGGCACGGTGCATGGACAGATCAAGTTTACCGAACAGGGCGAAGTGCTGCGTTACAAGTACAGCAACACGGAGACGGCGGTCTACGAGCTCTCCATGGGTATAACCGGTCTGCTCAAGGCCAGCCGCGTGCTGGTCAGGCCGGCCGCACAGGACCGGCGCGACTACATGGGCATCATGGACGAGATCACCGCCATCGGCGAGGCCTGCTACCGCGATCTGATCGACAATACGCCGGGCCTGTACGACTACTTTTACGAGGTCACGCCGGTCACCGAGATCGGGCTGCTGAACATCGGCTCCCGGCCGTCGCACCGCAAGCAGCAGGATCGCTCGAAGACATCCATTCGCGCGATACCCTGGGTGTTCGGCTGGGCGCAGTCCCGGCACACGCTGCCGGCCTGGTACGGACTCGGCACCGCACTGCAGACCTGGCGCAACGATGACCCCGCCCGACTGGCAAGGCTGCAGGAAATGTACCGGGAGTGGCCGTTCTTTCGCTCGCTGCTGAGCAACATCCAGATGGCCCTGTTCAAGGGCGAGATGAACATCGCCCGCATGTACATGCAGCTGGCCAGTGACCGGGACATGGCAGAAACCATCTATAACAAGATCCGCGGCGAGTACCGGCTGACGGTTACCCAGGTACTCGGTGTCAGCGGTATTCACCAGTTGCTGGAGGAAAATCCGGTCCTGGGCCTGTCACTGTACCGTCGCAATCCCTATCTCGACCCGCTCAACAATATCCAGATCACCCTGCTGTCGCGCTACCGCGACAGCAGCCTTTCCGACGAACAGCGCGAGCGCTGGCTGCATCCGCTGCTGCGCTCGATCAACGCCATCGCCAGCGGCATGCGCAATACCGGCTAGTCACAGGGACTGAATTCCCCGGGTTGCCCGACACCCCGTCTAAATTTCTCGCCAGGCCCGCCGACCTGTTCACAGACAGGGTCAGGCTGTTGGGTTATAGTCAGCCTGCCGATTCCAACGAGGTAATGCAGAGAGCCCCCGGCCATGGCAAACCGACTCGCACTGGTTGTCGATGATTCCAAGACGGCGCGCGTCACGCTCAAGCACATGCTCGAGCAGCAGAATCTCGATGTAGACACCCTGGAATCCGCCCCTGAAGCGATCGACTACCTGGTGAACAACACGCCGGACGTGATCTTCATGGACATCATGATGCCGGACATGGATGGCTTCCAGGCCGTGGAGGCCATCAAGGGCAACCCCGACACCGCCACGATTCCGATCATGATGTACACCTCCAAGGAAGGTGACCTGTATGTCAGCCAGGCCCGCGCGCTGGGTGCCATCGGTATCGTGCCCAAACATGTCGAGCCCGCCGAACTGTTCGAGGTTTTGAACAGCCTCGGACTCGCACGCGAACGCCGCAGCCAGGCCGACCGCAAAAGCAACGTGATGCTGCTCGAGGATGTACCGGAAGTTGCGCTGTCGGCAGAGGCCGGCGACATTCGGGATATCGCCTTCGAGGCGGCCGAGGCAGTCGGCAATCACGAAGCCGTCAATCACCGGCACGGAGAACTGCCGGACAACCGTTATGATGAAATGCTCGGTGAGCTGCGCGGTATGCGCAGCGACATCGATGCACTGTCCGCCGCAAGGGCCTCGCGCGGTGGGCTGTCCGGCCTGTGGCTGCCGTTGACCGTGTTCCTGGTCATGTCGGTTGCATTGTTGTCGCTATACAACCTGCATCTCGAAACGCGCGAGCGGCTGGACGCCGCCGGCCAGCGCGTCAAGGAACTGGTCGCTGCGCGGCAACTGCAGGAAGACAGCAGCACCGACCGTGCCAGCCTGCGTGACCAGCTCGACAGCCAGGCGGCCGACTCACGGCTGCAGACACAGCTGCTGTACAACAGCATTGCCTGGGCCATCAATCTGAGCAGCGCCTATGACATGCAGGACGTGGCCTTTGGCGACCAGCGCCTGGCCATGGTGCAGGAACTGCTGACACGATTGTCGTCCCTGGGTTTCAGTGGCGCCGTACAGCTGGAATCCCATCTCGGTGATTTCTGCCTCACGGGAGACGAGGTGGACGGCTACCGCATGGCCGATGACGGGCGTTACATGTCGGATTGCAGCCTCATCGGCCACCCGTTCTACCAGCTGCCGACGCTCGGCGAGCGGCAATCCATCGGCTTTGCCAACTTCATGGCCAC
>JABDRC010000190.1 GCA_013041945.1 Halobacteria archaeon | reverse complement strand
CTGCGCTATTTCGAGAAGCACCTGCTGCAGGAACTGGGCTATGGCCTGCTGCTGGACCGCGAGTTCGATTCCGGCGCGGCCGTCGATGCGTCCGCCGTATACGAATACCGTCTCGAACAGGGCCCCGTGCGCTGCAGGCAGCCCGGCGGTGAGGGCATCTACCTGCAGGGCGCCAGCCTGCTGGCCCTGGCGGACGAGTGCCTTGACGGTCGCCGGGCATGCCGCGAGGCCCGCCGGCTGACGCGCGCTGCACTGTCGCTTTACCTGGGTGCACGTCCCCTGAAAACGCGCGCGGTGCTGAAGCAACTGGCGTCGATGACGCCCTTGCGGCGTTCGCCGGCGGAGGCCACTAACGAGACCGGCATGGAAACGGGTGGATAAATGTTACTTGGTGTGAACATCGACCATGTGGCAACCCTGAGACAGGCGCGCGGGACGCGTTATCCCGATCCCGTGCAGGCGGCCATCGAAGCGGAACAGGCCGGTGCGGACAGCATCACGCTGCACCTGCGCGAAGACCGCCGGCACATTCAGGAGCGCGACGTCATCCTGTTGAAGGATATCCTGCAGACGCGCATGAATCTCGAAATGGCGGTGACGGAAGAGATGCTGGCCTTTGCCGAGCAGCTCGGCCCGCAGGACTGTTGCCTGGTACCGGAGCGACGCGAGGAGCTCACCACGGAAGGCGGACTGGATGTGGCCGGTCAGCGGTCCCGGATACAGGATGCCTGTGGCCGTCTGGCCCGGGCCGGGGTGCGTGTGTCGCTGTTTATCGATGCTGATCCCCAGCAGGTGGCGGCGTCAGCCGAGTGTGGCGCGCCCTGTATCGAGATCCATACCGGGCACTTTGCCGACGCGGCGACACCCGCGGCGCAGGCGGAGGAACTGGCGCGTATCGTCGAGGCAGTCCGGCTGGGCGTGGCAGCAGGCCTCAGGGTGCATGCCGGACACGGACTCAATTATCAGAATGTGGGCCGCATCGCCGCGATCCCGGATATCCTGGAGCTGAACATCGGTCATGCGATTATGGCGCGGGCACTGTTCACCGGACTGGCCGATGCGGTCCGCGAAATGAAGCGGCTGATGCTGCTGGCACGTCACGGCCCGCGATAGCCACAGCCAACCAGCGTGCTGTCAATTACCCTGATGGCATGTAAAAAGTGGCGATCGATGGTTTGCGGGTGCTGCGTCTTCAGGGCCAGTTGCAATTCGCGCAGTCCGTCCTCCAGTTCAGGTGCGTCACAGTAGGCGGCGGCGCCCAGCATCCGGTGTACACAGCTACGCAGGCGACCATGATTGCCGGCCGCATAGGCTGCGTGCATGTCATGGCGCTGGGCCGGCAGTTCGATCAGCAATTGCGCGAACACTTCCCGGGAGAACCTGCGGCTGATTGCGTCCAGCTGCTGCTCATCTGCATACCTGTCGGGTGCGCCGGTCAGGGTCTGCGCGCCCCCGGCCCGTATCCCGGGGCGCCGGTCAAACACTTCCCGGATGCGCTTGCCGAACCTGTTTAACATCCTTCCACCTCCTGTTTCCCGGCTTCAGTGCGATAAATACAACGGCAACGGTGCTACTCGTCGCTGAAGGCGGCACGTTCATCCCGAATGTGGCGTCCGCCGCTCACCAGCCAGTCACCGTCTGCCCTGACCAGTTCGATCTCGATCCTGTGGACGTCCATGAACCGACCCTCACCGCCGTGCATGGCGCCCAGGGCCGTACCCGTAATGTTGACCCTGGCGCGATCTCCATCGACCTGTACGTCTGGCGCCAGCAGACCGAGTTCCAGTGAGACCAGTTTGCTGCGCCCGGCAGCAATCCGTCGGGTCAGTTCTTCGCGGGTGCCGATCGTTGTGACACCATGACCCAGTGTGGTCAGGTCATAGCGCGTTTGTGCGCTGAACAGGGTGCCGATTTGTTTTGCCCTGCCGAGCCGTGAGAGCGGATTCTCCTGGTCCCGGACCTCGGCCAGGGAGCGGATCTGCTCCAGCCGGTCGAGAACTTTTTGCTCCTCGTTATCGACCAGCAGCAGCCAGGCAACAACCGCCACGATGACCGGCGCCAGTATCCACGCGTAGTTTTTTTTCATCGCACGCTACAGACCCATGCCCATGACCGGGATTCATGACACCTCGATTGCACTGGCAGTCAATCGTAGGTGAATGTGTGCGAGATGGCCACAGGCGGGCTGTAGGTAATTACCGATACCGGTTGTCTGACATTTCATGTTCTTGGGTATACTGTGGATAACAGGTATCGAGGTCAGAGCAGGATGAATTTTCCGACACTTGAAACAACCGTAGGCAATACACCACTGGTGCGTCTCCAGCGGCTGCCCGGTGACACCGGCAACACGCTGCTGGTCAAGCTGGAGGGCAACAATCCGGCCGGTTCGGTCAAGGACCGTCCCGCTCTCAGTATGATCCGTCACGCGGAACGGCGCGGGGAAATCAGCCCGGGCGACACCCTGATCGAGGCGACCAGCGGCAACACCGGCATCGCGCTGGCCATGGTCGCGGCCATGCAGGGCTACCGCATGGTGCTGATCATGCCCGAACACATGAGCGTCGAGCGGCGCGCGGTGATGAAGGCGTTCGGCGCTGAAATCATCCTCGTCAGCAAGGAGGCCAGTATGGAAGGTGCGCGCGACCTGGCGCAGGAAATGGCCGCGCTTGGTGAGGGGCGCGTGCTGGACCAGTTCTCCAATCCGGATAATCCGCTGGCGCATTACGAGGGTACCGGCCCGGAGATCTGGCGCGATACCGCAGGCGGGATCACGCACTTCGTCAGCTCGATGGGCACCACCGGTACGATCATGGGGACCTCGCGCTTTCTCAAGGAACAGAATGCCGCGATCGAGATTGTCGGTGTAACGCCCGCGGAGGGATCGTCAATACCGGGCATACGCCGCTGGCCGGAAGAGTATCTGCCCAAGATCTACAATGCCTCCCGCGTCGACCGGACGCTCGAGGTGACGCAGGCGGCGGCCGAACAGACCACACTGGCCCTGGCGTCGCAGGAAGGGATCTTTGCCGGTATTTCCTCGGGCGGGGCCGTCGCGGCGGCACTGGAGCTGTCCGCCCAGGTCGAGGAGGCGCTTATCGTGGCCATAATCTGCGACCGCGGTGACCGCTACCTGTCCACTGGAGTTTTTCCGGACTGAATGCGCACCTCCCGTGTCCGGGTCGCTGGTATATTCCTGCTGGTCCTGGGTCTGGCTGCGGTCCTTGCCCTGCAGGCGCATGCGATTGAATCGGCGCACCTGTCCCTGGGCAACCTCGCGGGTGACGGCTGGTCGCTCGATGATGTCAGCGTGCAACTCGACTGGACGGGTGAATCGAGCGCGCGCGCCGTGCTGCAGGCAGCCGCGGCGCAGCTGCCGGGGCAACTGGGCAGCGTAAAAGACCTGCAATTTGTCTGCGAGTCGGCTGTACTGACTGCCACGGAGTTTGACTGCGCGCGCGGAATGCTGGGTCTGCGCTCCAGCAGGCTGGGCCGGCAGTCGCTGCCGCTCTCCGTGCACTATCGTCATACAGACAAACAGGTCCGCGTGCGCGTCCGTAATATCCGCGCAGCCGGTGGCAGCATCGCCGTGTCGGCCGTCTACCGGGACGGCGGCTGGTCGGCGGATGTCAGGGGCAGCGGGCTGGTGCTCGCCGATATTGCGCGGGAATTGCGCAAGGCCGGCGTTGAGCTGCCGTCACTGGCGCTGGACGGGACAATCGAGCTGGACCTCAGTCTGCGCGGACAGGATGCCCGACTGGCGAAGATCGCCTACGACACACGCATACAGGCCGACAGCTTTTCGGATGAATCGGGGCGTTATGCCGGCGAGGCGCTGGATGTCACGCTTGCGGGCAATGTACGGCCGCTCCGTTACGGCTGGGTAGTCAGTTCGAACATGACGGCGCGGGAGGGTGCGGTCTATATCGACCCCTGGTACATCGAGGTCGGCAGTGCCCCGGTTGTCGCCGCCGCCGTGCTTGACTGGCTGCCGCGCAAGCAGCGGCTGGAGCTGCGCTCGTTCAGTTACCGCCAGCCGGGCAGTCTGGACCTGGCGGGGCAGGGGCGAATCGAAATACAGCATGAACAACCGCTCAGGCAGCTGCAGCTGGAGCTCAAAGAGGCGGTCCTGCCGTCCGCCTATGAAACCTACCTGCAACCCTGGCTGACTGAATCACTGGCGGGCAACCTGGAGACGGACGGTCAGCTGCACGGCCGCTTGCAGATCGACGATGGCGGCCTGGTACGGGCCAGCGCCGACCTGCAGTCGATCACCCTGACTGAAAAGGGCGGCCTGTTCGGCTTCGACAATCTGTCCGGCAATCTCGACTGGTCGGATTCGGCGGTCCCCGAGTACTCAACGCTGGCCTGGGAGGCCGGCCATGTCTACCGCATGAGCCTGGGCAAGACAGCGGTAGAACTGGAATCGACCGGCAATGCCGTGCGCCTGGTTCGACCCATGCGTATCCCGGTGCTGGATGGTGAGCTGGACATCGAGTCCTTCAGCCTCGACTACCCGGGCAGGGAGGCACTGCGCTGGGAGGTCGACGGAATTCTCACACCGGTCTCCATGCAGCAGCTGACGCGTGCACTGGACTGGCCGGAATTCGGCGGCAAACTGTCGGGCGTGATCCCGTCGGTCAGCTACGACAGCGGTATATTGACCGTCGGCGGTGTCTTGCTGGTGCGCGTGTTCGACGGTGTGGTGACATTGCGTGATCTGCGACTCATCGATCCGTTCGGTCTCGTCCCGCGCCTGCACGTCAATGCCAATGCCGACAATATCGATCTCGAGTCCCTGACCGGCGCCTTCTCGTTCGGCCGCATCGAGGGCCGCCTGGACGGCCGCGTCGACGGGTTGTTACTGGAGTCCTGGCTGCCGGTGGCATTCGATGCGGAGTTTGCCACCCCCGAGGATGATAATTCGCGGCACCGCATCAGCCAGAAGGCCGTGGACAACATCGCCGACATCGGCGGTGGTGGTGTCGGCGGTGCGCTGTCGCGCAGTTTCCTGCAGTTTTTCGAGGACTTCCCCTATGACCGACTGGGGATTCGCTGCCGCCTCGAGAACGGCGTGTGCGACATGGGTGGCGTGGCGCCGGCGGAAAACGGCTATTATCTCGTCAAGGGCCGTTTTCTTCCGCCGCGACTCGATGTCGTGGGTTTTGCAGACCGGGTCAACTGGGACAGCCTGGTGGCACAGATTGTCGCCGTTACCCGCGAAAAGAGTGTGGTCGTGGAGTGATGATTGCACGCCTGCGTGTTAACCTCTTGCCAGGAATCCCGTTAGACAGTGTTTAGAGTCATGTTTCCCGAGAAAGGAGCCTGAATGATGAAAGTGCTGAACCTTCCGATGTCACTGTTGCTGCTGTTGCTGGTTACCGCCTGTGTCACCATCAATGTCTACTTTCCGGCCGAGGCGGCCGTCAAGGCGGCTGACCGCATTATTCTGGACGTCTACGGCGAGAAACCTGACAGCAAGGGCGAGGAGAAACCGGCCACTGCAGAGCCCACCTCGTGGCGGCACGACGCGGTCAGGCCGACACCGGTTGCCGTTCAACTCCTCAACTGGCTGGTCGCACCGGCGCATGCCGAGGCCGATATCTCCATCGATACACCGGCCATCCGCCAGTTGAAGGCGAAAATGGAACAGCGCCACCGACAGCTGGCGGCGCATTATGCCTCGGGTGCGGTCGGCATGACCGGTGACGGACGCATTACCCTGCGCGACCAGAAACTGGTGCCGCTGAGTGAGCGCAATTCCGTCAAGGGGCTGGTATCCCAGGAGAACGGTGACCGTGACGCGCTGTATGCGGAAATCGCCAGGGCCAACGGCCACCCCGAGTGGGAAAGCGATATCCGCCAGACCTTCGCACGTCGCTGGGTGGCGAATGCACGCTCCGGCTGGTACTAC
>JABDRC010000185.1 GCA_013041945.1 Halobacteria archaeon | reverse complement strand
TCCCAGTCGTAGTGTTTTTTTGCCGGCAGCGGGTCGCGACGGCTGAACAGGAAGGCGCCCAGCACGCCCGTTGCTGCACCGAAGAAGTGGCTTTCATAGGAAATATCCGGTTCCTGCGGAAAGATTGACCAGATCATGGTGCCGTACAAAAAGAACACGATCATGGACAGGGCGATCGACAGGCGGTCGCGGCGCAGGATGCCGCTGGTGAATATGTAGAACATCATGCCGTGGTTCAGGCCGCTGGCGCCGTAGTGGTAGCTTTCGCGGGCGAACAGCCAGATGCCGATGCCGGAGCCGATATAGATCAAGACCAGTGCCGGTACTGCCGAGCGCGGGTAGGCATACAGCAGAGTGGTCAACAGGACCAGCAGCGTAAAGCTGTTGGACAGCAGGTGGGTCCAGCTGCCGTGTATCAAGGGTGCGGTCAGGATGCCGGTCAGCTCCGGCAGGCTGCGCGGATAGATGCCATGGCGAAACAGTTCCAGTTGCAGGCCGCGGTCCAGCAATTCGATCAGGCACATGACCGTGACCACCGTGACGGTGATTATGGCGCTGCGGGCAAGTGGGGCCTCCATGCCGATCAGTGTAATGCATGCACTGATCGCCGGCTGCGTGATGTTTGCTACCAGGCCATCCTGTACTCGAACAGCAGTGCGCGGCTGCTGCGGGCGCTGTCGCGCACGAGCAGTCCCATGCTCCCGGTTTCATTGAGACCGTAGCGCCGGTCATTCAGCGCCAGGTCGATGGTGGCGCCCAACAGCCCGACAGCGGGTGCAAATGCGCCGCTGTCGGCCAGGGTCTCCCTCGACCAGGCTGACAGACCGCGGCTGATTACCTTCTGGTTGTCCCGTGTGGTACGCCGGTAGTCGTCTGCCTCCATACCCGCACGTGTGTGCTGCCATCGCGGGCCGGGCTGCGAGGCTGCAGCAAACATGGTCTTTTCCTTGTCGTCCGCCTGGGCGGGCTGGGAAAAGACTATTAAGCAACTGATTATTATTGATATTCTGCGCATCATATGACCCTCCTGCTGCATGCTGACCTGTTGTCAGCATGAGGCGATACGCTTGCGCCCGGATTACCCGAGCTCGCAAGAAGCCTATCTGAAATACCCCGAATGTCCATAGCACCAAGGTAGTAGAAATGGCTTAAGCTATTGTAAAGCCGACTGATTCAGTGTCCTGGCCGGGAGGTGTTGGGGATGATCCTTGTCAATGTGGCCGCGTTTGACTATGCATAGACTAGTCTGTAGGTGTCAGGTAAGCGGTTCAATCCTTAATAGAGGAGAGAGGTATGACAAAACGCTGGGTGGTCGTCGCAGACCAGAGCAAGGCACGAATTTTCACCACAGAGGAGCCGCGCGGCCCGTTACTCGAACTGGCCTCGCTGGATAATCCCCTCGGGCGGGAACAGGAGCAGGAGCTGGTATCGGACCGTCCGGGGCGCAGTTTCGACAGCAAGGGGCAGGGCCGTCATGCCATGGGTACAGCAGTCGACCCGGCGGAGACGGAGACCATGCGCTTTGCCCGGCGCATTGCCGACCATTTGCAGGACGCATGCAACGAGGGCCGCTGCAAGACCCTGTTGCTGGTTGCCGGACCGCAGATGCTGGGTGTGCTACGCAAGCAGCTCAACACACCCGACAGCGTCAAGGTCTCGGCCATCGACAAGAACCTCGGGCAGTATGATGCGCGGACGATTCGCACACACCTGCCGGAGCGGCTGTAGCCGCATCGTTCGCCGGCAGGGGGCATTGTTCAGCCCGCCTGCCGGCGATTACATTGTCTTCGGTATTGCACCGTTAATGTAACGCCGGACCCGGCCGTACGCTGTATCAGCAGGTGTGCTTCCGGGCCTATGGTATACCGCGTGTGCGCCGGCTTGTATACATGGTCAATGACCGCCATAAACCGGGCTACCTGAATACCATAGAAAAGGCCAACTGCGCCTATTGCGGCTATGCCAATGGCGTGGTCGCCTATGCGCGCGAGATCCTGTCCAGGACCGAGCAGTACTGGTGTCCAATCAGGCATGCACAGCGGGTACCCCATGCACATGAGCGTTACCCGGAATTCTTTCCGCACGGGGATGCGCAGGGCTATCAGCAGGGTATTGGAGTCAAGCGGGCCGATTTGCGCCGGATGGGCACGGGCCATTCATCGGACCGGGGCGTGGATTGAAGCTCTCGTTCCAATTATTTTGACCGGGGACAATGCAGCAGGACTGCGGATATGTTTCAATTTGCCGATAGTAATAATGTAGACTTGTTCTACATGCCCCAGCCAGCAGTCACTGCCGATTATCCGGCGGTAAAATCCACACAATGGTTAAGGTTTGGCTGATACTTCATGCTGTCACTGCGATTTCACGCAAGTGGCAGCCCGGTGAATACTCCAGACCGGCGAGGGCAGGTACGGATGCTGTACAGGCGGGCCTCGGGGATCGCCTGGGTGGGAAGATAAATTGTTTAAAAGCATGCGTTTACTTTTGGATGGATGGCGATATACCGGGCCAGTGGATGACCCGGTACGGCATACACCCGGGAACCGGGCAGTCTGCCTGTAATTTGACTGAAATCGAGATAGAGCCTATTAATGACAGAGCCGGGGTGAACGGTAGAGGGTTGTTGCCGGTCTCATCAGACGAACCCTGGCATGGTAATGGTATGCAATATGAGCGACAAGATTGTTAGGATGGACAAGCAGGGCGATAGCGGCAGCAAGAATGTCGTCATCGAAGGCGATGCGATGGAGCGGTTTGCCAATGCCTTCGAGTCCAGTGCGCGGCGCTGGGAGCTGATTGTCTACCCGGCGCTGCTGGCGTTCGTGGTGCTGGCCGCCTACGGCTTCTTCCTTATCTATACGCTGAGCAAGGATATCAATACGCTTGCCCGGGGCATGGACCCTGAAATGGGCAAGCACCTCGGGCACATATCCGAGAGTGTGATCTACCTGTCGGAAAATATTCGCACCATGACGCGGCGTGTGCATGACATGTCGGTCTCGGTTGACGACATGTCGGGCAAGATGGACGAGCTGGATCACCTGGAACCGATGCTGATCAGCATGCGTGGCATGAATCACTCGATGGGCAGCATGAATCAACATATAGGGACCATGACCCTCACCACTGATTCCATGCGTTATGACATGGGCAGAATGAGCAACAGCATGCGCCCGATGAATTTTATGAACAACTTCGTGCCGTGGTAGCGAACGTGTAGCTCTCCATGGCCCTGCCGCCGGTGTTGCCGACCGGTGCAGGTCGACGCGGTATGCTGTTTGATCATGACGATTGAGACGCGGGGGCGCTCCCGACGTGATGCCATCACATATCCTGCGAGCACATGCTCGAATCGTCAGTAACCAGAATATCAATAACAAGGCTGTTGTCGTAACCACCATTCACTGATACCGGTATGCATGCACCGTCTTTGGCGGTATTGTTGCAATCTGCGGTTCTGGCTCGATAAACAATGACTGGAGAGGCAAGATGGGTATAAAAAAAGAAATAATTATTCTGGCCGGCATTCTCATGCTGGTGCCGCTGCATGCCACGCGGGCGGACACGGTCGGGGCGGAAACGGACGACGCTGGAAAAGACCAGGCGGACAATTTGATGGAGCAGCGTATCCAGGCTTACCGTGACTACATGCAACAGCGCCTGCAGACAGCAGCCGTACCTCCGCAAGAGGCGCCTGTCACTGCGGCTGCCGATGCGGCCGCCAGTGCACAGGTTGTTACAGACGAACGGCCGGCGGACAGTAGTGATATGCAGGATCCCGCTGAATCGGCCGGTCAGCAGGGTGAGGCAGCAATGTCCGAACAGCACCGGCAATATCACGAGAACATGCGCAGGCAACATGAAGAGCGTGCGGCGCAGGCCGCCGGGCAGCGTGAAGCCATGCGCCTGCAGCATGAGGAACGTGCGGCACAGGCTGCCGAGTCCGCCGCCGCGCAGCGTGAAGCCATGCATCAGCAGCGTGAAGAACGTGCGGCACAGGCCGTTGAAGCCGCCGGCGAGGAAGGTGAGGCGACAATGCCTGAAGGTCACCGGCAATACCGCGAGGCCATGCAGCAGCAGCGGGGAGAGCGTGCCGCCGCTCGGCAATGGCGCGGGTCACGTGACCGGGACCGTGTTGCGCGGATGGAGGACTGGCTGAAACAGCAGGAAGAACGACAGCAACACGCCATCCAGCGGTACGAGACCATGCGTAATCGTGCGGAAGAGGAGCATAATTACCTGGTACAGCATTATGAAGATATGCTGAACAAGGCGCTGCAGGACAGGATCGAAGCCGCCAACCGTCACGAGGAAATGCGCAGGGACGCCGAAAAGCGCAGGAAGAGACTGGCTGCATTCCGGGTCCAGCTGAAGGACATGACTCCGGAAGAACGTCGCGACTACATGGATACCCACCGGGAAGAGCTGTTCGGCAATGACGAGACGATGCAGTCTCGTGATGTGCCGGGCCCGTACCGTCACGGGGGCAAGTACCGGCGGCCAGCGCCAGCCTGGAACCGCTAGGCACCGACGCGCTGCGATACGACTAGCGGGGCAGGGTGCGTTTTATCGCTTCCTGCTCTGCCTCCCGCTGCATCAGCTTTGTGAGCATGGACAATTCCTCGCCCAGCAGGGACAGGATGTCATCGAGCGCCAGAATTCCCGCAAGTTCACCGCTGTTCGTGATGACCGGAACGCGCCTGACACCCCGGCTGCGCATGCGTTGGGCGGTTTCGAACACGGTCTCGTCTTCGGTTACCTTCAACAATGCAAATGACATGATATCGCCCACTGTCACATCTTCGATGGGGACGGATTTGGCGATCAGTTCGATCACGATATCACGGTCAGTCATGATGCCGACGGGTTCAACCCGACCTTCACTCTGCTTGATGACGACAAGACAGCCGACATGATTGTCACGCATCAGCCGGGCGGCTTCCTCAATCGACATGTCAGCCTTGGCCGTGATGACACCACGGTTGCATAATTCTCCCGCTTTCACCTGATACCCCCTGCGCGAGCCGTGCCCGGATTGGGTCCGGGCTTCCTGTGATCAGTCTAGATGCATGCCGAGGTCAGATCTTGATCCAGGTCAAGGGAGGCAGGCGCATCATGCTGCAGGGACGTGGCTGACTTTACGTTGCATAACCACCCGGATTAATTCGTCATATCGATTATGAATTTGTCATCAGGGGCCGATATACTGATAATCACGCAAGCAGACAATCCCCGGCAATGTATTGGCTTTCTTTCAAAAAGAAGCAGGAAAAACAAGTAACTGGCCTGATACTGCCGGGTGGCGGGGCGCGTAATGCCTATCAGGCCGGCGTGCTCAAGGCGATTGCCGACATGCTGCCGGATGATGCAAAGAATCCGTTCGAGGTTATCAGCGGTTCTTCTTCGGGCGCATTGAATGCCGTCCTGCTGGCCAGTTCGGCAAGCCGCTTCCAGGAGGGTGTCGATCGCCTGTGGGGGATCTGGGCGAACTTCCATGTCGGCAAGGTCTTCAAGGTCGATAGCTGGACCGCCTTCAAGAGTGCATACGGCTGGGTTGTCAATTTCCTGTTTGGCGGGCTGACGAAGCAGCCGCTATCGGTGCTGGACAACTCGCCGCTGCGCGAACTGCTGGAGCGGCATATCCGTTTCGCGCGTATCCAGCAGGCGATCGACTCCGGCGACCTGCGCGCGGTGTCGGTAACGGCATCCGGTTACAGCAGCGGATTGTCGGTTGCCTTTTACCAGGGCATTAAAGACCTGTTGCCATGGAAGCGTACCCGGCGCACCGGCCGGCCGACGGAGCTGACCCTCAATCACCTGATGGCATCATCCGCCATCCCGGTACTGTTCCCCGCCGTGAAGCTGCGCAACGAGTATTACGGTGACGGTTCGATGCGCCAGACCGCGCCCCTGAGTCCGGCACTGCATCTGGGAGCCAATCGCCTGTTGATTATCGGTGTCAGGAACCCCGAGCAGGACCCGCTGCCGGATATGGCGCGCGAGGCGAAGTACCCCTCATTCGGCCAGATATCCGGGTATATTTTCGACACGCTGTTTATGGACAGTCTCGATGCGGATATCGAACGCATGCGTCGCATCAACCACACCATTACCGAGACCCGCGACAAGCGGGTCGTGTACAAGGACACGTCCCTGCGACAAATTGACTACCTGGTTATTTCGCCCAGTCTGGATGTGCGCGAGATCGTTGCAAAGTACGTCCAGAATTTCCCGAAATCGGTGCGTATTCTTCTGAAAGGGATCGGTGCACTGACCCGCGAGGGGCGGCCGCTGATGAGCTACCTGATGTTCGATGCACCGTTCTGCAAGGAGCTGATGGATCTCGGTTACCGCGACGGCATGGCGGCGAGGGAGCAGATCCTGCATCTGCTGGGAGAAGATGAACTGATCGAGCAGCAGGCCGCTGTCGGTGTCAGTGAGAACCTGGTCTGATCCGTATTCCTGTAGCGGCAACACCCTAACCGGTGCGTGAAACACACCCTGCGGTTTATGCGGTGTATCCGGTTGGGTGGGGTGCACTCCGTGCACCATTTCCGGTGCGTGGAACGCATCCTGCATCCGTGCTATTTCCTGCTAACGGTGCACTCTGTCCTGCCGGCGCCAGCGGTTGACGATATCGTCGACGTCGAGGTCATCCGGTCCGGATGACCAGTGCCTGAAGAAGTCCACGCTGTTGCTGTTCGGGGGCGGA